>RECE01000384.1 GCA_007694165.1 Bacteroidota bacterium | reverse complement strand
AATCAACATTTTAGTGAGGGCATGAACTGTAGTCATACCCTCACCCCATGGTACAATGTACATGTCCGGCCCGGACTGTAGTTCCGGCCCGGACTAAAATTCAGCAAAAGGCTCCCGTTGAATATTCAACGCACTCCCGCTGAGCGGAATTTGCAATTCCGCTCTCACCATCATTGCACCTGCTAGTCAATATCCCCCGCTGAGCGGAAATTGCATTTCCGCTCTGAACACCATTGAATTTGCAATTCAATTACCTTGGGTCATTGACCTAAGATATTCGGAGACGCGCCGTTATGCGCGTCTCTACAGTGTATCGCAGAGGAAGTATGGGAGACGTGCCGTGCAGGCACGTCTTTACAGGGCGCTACCATTGAAAATGCCGGTTATCGCCATCAAAATCTTAGTGAGGACATGAACTGCAGTCATACCCTCACCCCCATGGTACAAAGCACCCGTCCGGCCCGGACTGTAGCTCCGGCCCGGACTAAAAAAGAGGCAGTATCGATTTATACGTACCAGGTCTTCTTAGGGATTAAACATGGGACACCAAACATAGGATGACATACACTGGCTGTTTTTAGGGCTCCCCATGGCGGATTGCACCCAGTCAGCCTGAAAGGCTGCCACACCAAAGCCCGGGGCACCGCCCCGGGAAAATAGCCGGAATCAAACCATCAGGCTGAAAGCCTGAAACAATTTTCATTCTGTCCCCCCCACCAATCAAAATAATTTATATATTGCAGGGGCAAATTGTTCTTTGAAAAAGAGATTCACGCCCGATGAAAGAGGCTTTACCGGGCATGAACATCTTTATGCTTTTATGTTGATCATAGGTTGAATGCAGCGAAATCCGCCTTTTACAGGAAATGGTTGGGTGGGAGTTTATACCGAAATTAACAGATATAATGCGGGTATTTTATATGCAGGTTATGGGAATATGCGTGCAGGTTGGAATCATGATAATATCAGACATCTGGCACAAAATAGATTTGCTCACGGGTTCGTAAAAAAACAACCCTGGATACCCAGAAAAAATTGGCCAAATCAACCCTGTTTTGTTTATGGCGCATATAACCCTTATACAAATTGGTAAAACACAGAATTTATGCAAAAGGCTATAATGTTAATAATTATATTAGGTTCATTGACAACTGCCAAGTGCAGCAGAGATGCCCTAAGAATTGAGCGGCAAAATTATACAGGGAACAATCTGAGAATTGATGGTGTTTACTACAACAAACCTCAAAAAGGCCATTTTTTCCTGTATCGCAACGGGGTGTTTTTTGATGGAGGCTCTCGTTTTAATGGGTCTTTAGATGAATTAGAACGTTATTACTCTCAAAAGGAAAATTATAAAACAGCATATGAATTACCTTACAGGTGGGGTGTATTTAAAATTGATAATAATGAGATAACCATTGAAAAATGGATATCGGGAGATGCCTTTGGGAGATATAAAACCACAAAGTACCATGGTATAATAATTAATGACACAACCATGCTTTTAAATCGCCCTGGAGGAATTCTAGAGCTTGACACTTTTTATTTTCATAAAGTCTCTATCAAACCAGATAGTACAAATATATTTATAAAGTAGGGTAACAAAAAGCCCCGGAAAGTCCGGGGCTTTTTTTATGGTATTTAATTGTACAAATTCCTGAATCTTTCTATCAGAAAGGTTTTCCATTTCAGACTTGTCATAAATGGTGAGAAGATAAACGGTATCCTTTTTATAAACAAGATGAGTAATTATCCTTGCACCACCAGATTTATCTTTTCCCTTACTGGCAATAGCAAGGCGTATTTTATAGCAGTTATGGCCGATTGAAGCACCTTTTTCGGGTTCTTCTTTTAGTTCTTTTATGAGCTCCTGAATCTCCTTTCTGAGCGATGGAAATTTTTTTATCAGGCGTTTGGCCTGGCGTTCAAAAACGGATATGGTTTTAACATTAAAGCTCACGGATAAAATCTTCAGCGTTTCGGGCTTGTATTTTACCTTCTTTAATAAGCTTCATTTCTTCAACCGCTTCGGCCAATTCGATCATGAAAAGTTTTTCATTCCTTAAACGCTCCAATTCGTCAAGGTCTTTTTGCATCTGCTCCCAATCCTTCATGGGAATCTGCACTGCGCTTTTATGTCCCTTTTTATCGGTTATATATTGTATCTCCATAGCATTGTATACCTGTTTGTTTTGCAATTTTTCCTATAAAACTGCCTGTAATTTCAAAGTTACAAATTTTTCAGGATTAGCACATTACATAATTACATCCCGTTCAACTTCGGTGAATATTACAGCTGAATCAAAATTTTAGTTAGGGCATGAACTGTAGTCATACCCTCACAATCATTATCCAACGCACCTGTCCGGCCCGGACTTTAGTTCCGGCCCTGACTAAACTATTATAAAAAAAGGATTTTCCCCTTGGGCGAAAAACCAGAATTCAGGAAGTGGTAAAGGTGGGATCGATTCCAAATCTACTCCTCCTCCCCTTCTCCCTCATAGGGAATCACGGTGGATTCAAATTCCAGTTTTTCTAAATCTTCTTCTT
The DNA here is from genome assembly GCA_007694165.1 of Bacteroidota bacterium. Taxonomy (GTDB): domain Bacteria; phylum Bacteroidota; class Bacteroidia; order Bacteroidales; family UBA7960; genus SKVR01. The sequence continues at coordinate 28,466 of RECE01000384.1, read as the reverse complement.
TCAGCCATTTTTCGGAGGTAGTAATCATATACTGGTTGTTGGGTTTGCTTTCCAGCTCCCATACGATTCCTTCTGCTTCAGGAAACGGGGCTTTGCCTTCCAGTTGATCTTCAAACAAGCGGACAATAAGGTTGTTATCTGAAAGTCCTGACCTGAGCGCTTTTAAAACCACCTCTTTGGAGATTTCGTTTTCCTGTTCACCTAATGCCTGCAATTCAAAGGACAACAGCACGGCCTTTGTATTGGGAAACTTCCCATTAAAAGCCTTGAAAAGCAACTGGTTGATATTAAACAACGTTCGGTGAATAAAAATATCAGAATAATTCTCAGCCACTTTTTCCCGTAACATTTCGTGCGAAATATTGTCTATTTGTCCCTCGGCTAATGTGTCCGAAAGTTTGTAATCAAGGAGAATGGCAGCAGCCTCACTGGGCTCAAAATCAGCAACAGCCATAGATAGGTATTCTTTCAGCTCCTGGGGCTTAAGCTTGCCGGCATCGGGGTACTCAAATCGTTTCAACAATTCTATAAGGTCGTTATCTGTCCAGGAACCTAATAGTTCTTCAACAGTTTTTATGGAATTAATCTTTACGGAATAGTTCATTTTATTGGTTTTTAGTGACTTATTATAATAACATAACCACCACGAGGGCTCTTTGTTGAATTGTAGTCCATTTAAGATTGGATTGACGAACAAGCCCTTGCAAGGATAAAAGCAAGTGCCAAGCTGGGTTGAGTTTTTGCTTACAAAAAACCAGTATGTACACCTTCGTACACTCACTGTACATGAGCGTACACTCCATTCTGTTGGTTCTGTGTTGCAAAAACCTTTTCCGCCTCTTTACCAGTCCCTTACATTATTTGGCATAAATTTGGTTTACTGTTTACAGAACCAAAAAGACTGCTGAACAAATTGCATAACAACTATTTAGACTATCATTAAAGAATAATTCGTTTTGTTTTTTTAGTTCTTTTGATTGCGAACCTTGAGTTTTCATTATTACCTTTGTAGTCTAACTTAAAAAATAAACAGACTATGCCTGCGATAAACGAAAGAAGTACATTTATAGAAGAAACCGGAATATTCTTTGAATCTCTTGGTATGACAAGGATGGCCGGAAGAATACTGGGTTTTTTGATGGTAACCGACAAAGAGATGGTTTCATTTGATGAGTTAACCCAGGTTCTTCAAGCCAGCAAAAGCTCTATCAGTACCAATGTTAAATCTCTTATCCTGGTCAAATTCATCAAACCCATTACTGCACCCGGCGACCGTAAAACTTATTATACCTTATCCCATGACATTTCCTGGTCTGAGATATTCAACAAGAGGATGCATGAATTGAATCACCTGATATCAATTTTCAACAAAGCGCTCAATCTCAGAACCAATAAAAAAGATACTCCCGCTCAATGGCTCAACAATGCCATGGAATTTTATGAATGGGTGGGAAATGAATTTCCAAACCTCATGAAAAAATGGGAGGAGCATCAGAGAAATAAAACAGTCTGATGGCTGTTTTTTTTCACAATGCGGTTCTTTACATACCGAACCTACAGAATTTAATGAGTCCATAATTTTATTAAACCTATAAAAGCTATTACAATGAGAACAATACAATTGTTGAAAAACCTGATTACATCTTTATTTCTAACCCTGATAATTGTTACCGGCGTTTCTGGACAGGACCCCAAAGCCATCATGCAACGCATGGAAGATAATATCAGGGGCGATGCATCTTACACCGAAATGACCATGGAAACTGTACGCCCCCGTTACACACGCGAAATCAGCATGAAATCCTGGTCGATGGGAGATGACTTTGCTCTGATCCTGGTCACGGCACCCGCCAGGGACGAAGGCACCAGCTTTCTGAAAAGACAAAACGAAATCTGGAATTATGTCCCCAATATCGACCGCACCGTAAAAATGCCCCCAAGCATGATGTCGCAATCGTGGATGGGTAGCGACTTTACCAATGACGACCTGGTGCGCGGGGTTTCTACCATAGATGACTTTGACCATACCTTGCTGGGCACAGAAACCATTGACGGTGTGGAGTGCTATAAAATTGAAATGATTCCTCATCCGGAAACACCTGTTGCCTATGAGAAAATTATTCGTTGGGTGAGCAAAGGCAGCTATTTGCCTGTAAGGGTTGAAAACTACGACGACAGAGACGAACTGGTGAGCACCATCAACTTCAGTGAAGTTAAAAACCTGGGAGGCCGCGACTATCCTACTGTAATGGAAATGATTCCTCATGATAAAAGAGGACACAAAACCATTATCACCACCCACAAAGCGGATTTTGGAATCAATCTTAATCAAAACTTCTTTTCTCAGCAGAACATGAGAAGTGTCAGATAAACAGGATCATTGCACCCGGATGTCAGCAATTTGATGGGTACAACAATCAGAAAAAACACAATACTTAACTGCTAAAAAACAAACCGATGTACATGTTAATCACATTAGCCTGGAGAAACCTCTGGCGCAAAAAGAAAAGAACCCTCATATCGGTAAGTTCTGTAATGTTTGCTGCAATTCTCGCCATTATTCTTATGTCGATGATAAACGGAATGAAGGACCAGTTTGTGGAAAGCATTGTAAACAACACTACCGGTTACATGCAGATTCAGGATGTTCTATACGATGAAGAACCTACCATCGACCATGCCCTTGAATATACTGAAGAAATAGAGAATCTGCTTGATAAATTTTCAGACCAGTACAACTATACGGTTCCCCGTATTCATGGTTTTGGACTTGCCTCCAGGGATATGGGCACACGGGGAGTGATGATTATGGGAATTGATCCGGAAAAGGAAAACCGCATGAATAATCTTTCGGGCAGACTGGTTGAGGGAGAAATGTTTGAACTGCAGGACGATTTTGCCGTCATTGCCGAAGGTCTTGCCCATCAGCTGGAACTAACCCTTGGGGATACGATTGTATTGCTGGGTCAGGGATTTCAGGGAATGACTGCAGCAGGTACTTTTAAAGTGGGAGGCATCGTTCGTTTCCCTCTGCCCGAGCAAAATAATGCCATGGTGTATCTTCCTTTGAAAGAGGCACAATGGTTTTTTGCGGCACCAGACAGACTTACCAGTCTTATTATCATGACACACACCCAAGAGGATGCCTTTGAACTTGCGGCACAGATGAAGCAGGAAATAGACACGGAATGGTATGCTGTATACACATGGGAAGAGCTTATGCCCGACAAGGTTGCTGCATTCGAGGCACGTGATGCACAAATAAAGGTTATGGCATGGATACTATACATCGTGGCAGGTTTTGGAATATTCGGCACGGTAATCACCATGATGCACGAGCGGTTGCGCGAATTTGGCATCCTGCTTTCCATTGGATTGAAAAGGGCTCAACTTGCGTTTGTCTGTATCATTGAAACCGTTGTAATGAGTCTGCTTGGCGTGATAGCTGGTGTTGCACTGGGATTTCCCATTGTTTACAACTGGTACCGCAACCCCATCTCTCTGGGTGATGAACTGGGCGATGTAATGATCGATCTGGGCATTGAACCGGTAATGTCTTTTTCTATAGCTCCGGATATTTTTATCTATCAGGCCTCAACGATTTTCTTTATTGCCCTGGTGGTGGGGATTTATCCTGTGAAAAAAATATTTGGACTGGATATTACAAAAGCAGCCAGGAAATAAACTATTCAAAAAACAAGCATCGCTTAAACTTATCTTGACATTTTAAACCCTGGAAGTATAACGACACAAGACAGGTTTAACCGATAAATTAAAAACATATCACGATGAACACTTTGTTGAAAATTTCATGGAGAAACATCTGGAGAAACCGAACCCGCAGTCTGGTGATTATTATCGCCATCATACTGGGATTGATGGGAGGAGTATTTTCGGCAGGCATGCGGCTGGGAGTGGAAACCCAGCAGTTCAGAGAAACGGTGGAGACACAGATATCTCACATACAGTTGCATCATCCCGAATTTATTGCCAACCCCGAGGCAAGGTTCCGGCTGGACAACGGGTTTGCCATGGCGCAAGAAATCATGGCACTATCCTGGACCAAAGTAGCTTCACCCCGCACTGTATTTGATGGCATGGTTACCTCAGCCAATATGAATGCGGGTGTGCGCATCAAAGGTATTGATCCCGAACTGGAAGCACGTACTACCGGGTTGCATGAACTCATTGAAGAAGGAACCTATTTTGAAGACAATGGCAGGCTCCCGTCTGTAATCATAGGACAAAGACTCGCCCGCGAACTGAGAGCAGAAACCGGGTCAAGGATTGTTCTTACTTTTCAGGACAAAAAGGGAGATATCGTCAGTGCATCTTTCAGGGTAGAGGCGCTCTATTCTGTGGCCTCGCCCCAGTTTGAAGAAAGGACAGTTTTTGTGAAGAGCACCGTGCTGAATGGGTTAATAGAAGACAGCACCAACGTAACAGAAATCGCGGTTCTGATTGACAACATTGATGACTACCAGGCTAAAACCCAAATGCTCCGCGAGATGTATCCTGAGGCAGAAGTGAGAAGCTGGGCTGACCTGGCACCTTCACTCCATTACTCTATTGAGTTTCTTCACCAAAACCTGGCCTGGATGGTAGGAATTATTATCCTGGGGGTTTCCTTTGGCTTGCTCAACACCATACTCATGTCAGTACTGGAGAGGGTGAATGAGCTGGGAGTATTAATGGCTGTGGGGATGAAGAGACTACAAGTGTTTTTAATGGTGGTAACAGAAACCACCCTTCTGTCGGTGGTGGGAGGTACACTGGGACTGATCCTCTCCTACCTGATGGTGATATTGCTCAACATAAACGGCATTGACATGTCGGGAGCAGGAGGAGAAGGACTGGCTGAATTTGGCTACGCTTCCATCATATTTCTCGAAGTGCCCGCCAAACTCTATTTCGATGTCGGAATTCTTTTGGTGGCATTCGCCATTCTTGCATCCATTTACCCGGCCTGGAAAGCAGTGCGATTCTCTCCGGCGGAGGCAGTGAGAATGGAGTAATTTGTCAATAAAAGAAAACCCACGATTCATTGGTGTAGTAGTAAAAAGCAATCCAATTCTCATAATAAACAGTCGAAAAAATTAACATCAGAAACCTAATAATCCAATCAAGATGAAAACTGTAATTAAAACCTCAAGCCTCGAAAAAATATACAATAGCTCAGTAGCACCCGTCAGGGCAGTAAACAATGTAAACCTCGAATTTCAGGAGGGAGAATTCACCGCCATCGTGGGTCCATCGGGCAGCGGAAAAACCACTTTCCTGAACCTTATCGGAGGCCTGGATAAGCCAACCCAGGGACAGGTAATCATTGACGGAACGGACATTTCTACCCTGAAAGAGAGCCAGTTGTTCGATTTCCGGCTCAGAAACATTGGATTTGTCTTCCAGTCCTACAACCTGATACCGGTACTTACGGCAAAAGAAAATGTTTCGTTTATCATGTTGTTGCAAAAGCAATCCAAAGAGGCCATGGAGCAACGTGCCAAAGAGATGCTTGAGCAGGTGGGCTTGTCTGACAAAATCAACGTACGTCCCAATCAGCTCTCGGGCGGTCAGCAACAAAGAGTGGCAGTGGCAAGAGCCCTGGCTTCCAAACCCAAGTTTGTACTTGCCGACGAACCTACTGCCAACCTGGATACAGAATCCGCTTTCAACCTGCTGGATATCATGTCGCGCCTTAACAAAGAAGAAAACATTACACTGATTTTCTCCACCCACGACCAGAGAGTAATCGAAAGAGCATCCAGGGTTATTACCCTTGTGGATGGGGCGGTTAGTAAGGATGAAAAGTTTGACAGATAGCAGGAAATAAGTTGATTTACTGAAAAGATCAAAGGCAAGAAGTGTACAGTTGCAATGTATGTTAATCAGAAGCGTGTTATAAATTGCATTGAAGACCTTTTCGTCGGCAGGAAAACAATAGATAAATACGATTTTACCTTTAAACCATATACCCCATGAACCTGATTTTCACACTTGCCTGGCGAAATCTCTGGCGCAACAGAAAGAGAACATTCATCACCATGAGTTCTGTTTTCTTTGCGGTGATTCTGGCCATCTTGTTCTTTTCCATGGAAGAGGGCTCATACAAGAGGATGATAGACAGCCTGGTTACGTATAGCACAGGATACATTCAGATTCAGGATGTGCTCTATCAGGAAGAGCCCTCCATTGACCATGCCATGCTTTTTGATGAGGCTATTGAAGAGCTGCTGGAAAAATACAGCGACCGCATTTCTTTCTATGTCCCCCGCCTTCAGAACTTTGCCCTGGTAGCCGCAGAAAACACAACCCGCGGAAGCATGATAATGGGCATAGACATCGAAAAGGAACTTTTACTCAATGACCTTTCAAAGGATATAACAGCTGGTGAATTTCTAACCAAATCTGATGAGGGGCTGCTGGTGGCCAAGGGACTGGCCACTATACTGGGAGTCGGAATCGGTGACACCCTGGTGTTGCTGGGGCAGGGATTCCAGGGCGCTACAGCAGCAGGGAAATATCCTGTCAGAGGTATTGTTGACCTGAAAATTCCGGAACTCAACAACAATATCCTTTACATGACAATTGAAAATGCACAGTGGTTTTATGGTGCAGATGAAAGACTTACCTCTCTTATCATCATGCCTGTAAACCCCGCCCATACCCACAGGCTTACCAACGAAATGCTTGCAGACATTGACCGCGAATGGTACAACATCCTTACATGGGAAGAAATGCTTAAAGACCTCCTCGCCCTGATGAAGTTTGATATGGCAGGAACCATGGTCCTGATGATTATTCTTTATATCGTTATTGCCTTTGGCTTGTATGGTACCATGCTGATGATTCTCATCGAAAGACAAAAGGAATTTGCATTGCTCTTTTCAATCGGGATGAAAAGAAGCATTCTTGCCGCAGTTTGTTTCCTGGAAACCTTGTTCATGTCTTTGGCCGGAACGTTAATGGGCGTCATCGGTGCGATACCCATTGTGGCTTATTTCAATTACAACCCCATACGACTGACTGGCCAAATGGCCGAAGCTATCGCTGAATATGGATTTGAGCCCATTCTTCCCTTTTCTTCTGACCCCGCAGTTTTTTACACACAGGCTTTGTATGTAATGATCCTGTCAGTAATCATTGGATTGTATCCTGTGAAAAGGGTTTTTCAATTAAACATTCTGGATGCTAAACACTAAGACGATGAACATGCTACTTACAATTTCATGGAGAAATATCTGGCGGAACGGTCAGCGGAGCATAACAATGATTATGGCCATAGCGGCGGGCCTCTGGGGTGGAATATTCGCGGCATCCATGGCCATGGGTCTGATGGAGCAGCGATTCCGCACGGGAGTTGAACAGGAATTCTCCCACGTGCAAATGCATAACCCGGACTTCCTCATAGATGCAAACATCCGCAATACCATCAAGCAATGGCCGGAAATCAGCAGCGAACTAACTGCTGATACCAGGGTACAATCATATACAGGTCGCACCATCGTGAATGGGATGGTGGCTTCCGCCAACCTTACCCGGGGTGTGAATATACTTGGCATTGACCCTGCCACAGAAGCATTGACCACCCGCCTTGACCAGAATATGGAGGAAGGAGATTATCTTGACAAAAGCTCTCAGAACTCTCTGCTGATAGGTTACAGTCTTGCGGAAAAAATTAAGGCACGAATCGGTTCACGCATAGTGCTAACCTTCCAGGATGCCAACAACGAGCTGATATCCATTGCTTGCCGGGTTACGGGCATTTTTCGGACAGCCAATTCCATGTACGACGAAATGAACCTCTACATGCTTCAGTCAGACCTGAATCATCATCTGGGAGAGAAAGGGATTGTGAGCCAGGTTGCTGTAATATTGCACGATCTCGATCATGCCGAAGAGTTTTCAGGAGATTACCGTGAAAAGTTTCCTTCGCTTACCATCCGCACCTGGGCAGAAATCTCTCCACAACTGGCTTTTTACAACCAGATGGGCATGACCATGTTTATGATCATTCTGATAATTATCCTGCTGGCTCTCGCTTTCGGCTTGCTCAACACCATGCTTATGTCGGTATTTGAGCGCACCCGTGAGCTGGGAATGCTCATGTCGGTGGGCATGAATAAACAACGAATTTTTTCCATGATACTGCTGGAAACTATTTTCCTGACATTAACGGGGGCTTTTGCGGGCATGGTCCTGGCAATGGCATCCATTGGTTTGCTTTCCAACAAGGGGATTGACCTTACGTTTGCGGGCGGAGACTCCCTTCAAAACTTTGGTTTCGACCCGGTGATTTACCCGGTTATTGACAACAGCTTTTTTGCCATCCTTGTTGTACTGGTAATGCTCACGGCAATTCTTACTGCTATATACCCTGCACTGAAAGCCCTTCGGTTGAGACCGGCAGAGGCGGTGAGGGGGGATTGATAATTATGAGTTATGAATTTTAGATAAAAATAATTGTTATGTATTATAAAGCGACAGTTCTTTTTTTGGCCATTAATTGTTTATTTATCTTTTCCGCCATTGGGTTGGAAAGAGAGAATAAACTACTGGATAATATGTCGTTGCGTGGCTATATCAAAGCCATGCCGGGCATGAGGCTCGACAAGGATTTTGGCAATCCGGAGTTCGACAACCTGATTCACCATCGTTTAAATTTTCGCTGGACCCTGCCCGGAAACCTTAATCTGCATGTGGAAGGGAGAAACAGGTTGATGTACAATGCCCTGTTCAGAGACTTTCCGTTTGCAGATATCCTGGAGCAAGATGACGGCCTGGTTGACATGTCATGGGTCTGGCTCGACGATGGGGCCTGGATAGGGCACACTGAGATAGACAGACTGTTTCTTGACTACCGACACAACAACTGGCAGTTTCGTGCAGGGCGCCAGCGCATCAACTGGGGCATCAACCTGGTTTCCAACCCCAACGACTTGTTCAATACCTATTCTTTTTTCGACTTTGACTACCAGGAGCGACCGGGAACAGACGCTATCAGAGCACAATACCATATGGGGTTTGCCTCCCGTCTGGAGGTAGCCTTTAGCCCGGCCAGCGAATGGGAGGAAAGCACAGGAGCACTTTTGTGGTCTTTCAATCGCAGAGGTTATGACTTTCAGGCACTGGCCGGATACTACCGCAACCGATCGGCACTGGGTTTTGGATGGGCAGGAAGCATTGGGGGAGCAGGATTCAAAGGAGAAGGAACATGGTTTTATCACCTGGAAGAAAAGCAGAATAAAGAGCGCGGAAACCTGGTGCTGGCCACCGGTATCGACTACATCTTTCCCAACAGCACTTTTGGTGTGATTGAATTTCTCTACAACGGGGGATATCAACCCGGGCAGGAGTTGCTACTTCTTCTTAACCAGCCTCTTCGACCCGACAACATCATGATTTCTGAATATGCAGTGACCCTGAGTCTTCAGCATCCTTTTTCACCTGTTTTCAGCGGATCCCTTGCACTTATGTCCCTCCCGGACCAGGAGGCATTTTTTATCTCTCCCTCTGCAACATGGTCGGTGATTACCAACCTTGATCTGCAGATGGTTTCACAGGTTTTTCTCGGTGGAAAAGATCCCATACTGAAACAGGCAGGTTCTGCATGGTACATATCGCTCACTTACTCTTATTGACAAAGCCATGACTCAAAAACACTTTCAAAACAGCCATTCCCTGGCCGGTACAACCAGGAAGCTTTCAGGGTTTATTCTCCTGTTGCTGTTGTCCTTTCTTTCTGTCTCTGCCGGGGAAGGACCAGCTGAGCCACACCGTAAAACCGTGGGAGTTGTATTAAGTGGTGGAGGCGCTAAAGGGGTGGCCCATATTGGTGTACTGAAAGCACTGGAAGAGAATAACATTCCCATCGACTACATTGCCGGAACATCTATCGGAGCCATGGTGGGAGGTCTTTACGCAGCCGGGTATTCTCCCGATGAAATTCTTGAGTTGATGAGCTCCCGGGAATTCATCAATGCCTCGCAAGGGAGGCTTGACAAAAAGCATGATTTCTACTTTTTCCATCATGACCCGGCACCGGTTTGGTTTTCTGTGAATTATGGCCTTGAGCATACCTTCAATTTTCAGAGTCTTATCCGCGACAATCTCCCCTCCAACATTGTATCTCCCGGAATGATGGACTTCATGTTCATGGAAGTCCTTGCACCTGCTTCAGCAGCAGCGGGCAATAATTTCGACAATCTTTTTATCCCCTTTCGCTGCATTGCTTCCGATATTACCAATAAGGAAGCTGTAGTGATGAGAAAGGGTCATCTTTCGGAAGCGGTGCGGGCCTCCATGACCTTTCCGTTCTATTTTAAACCTATTGCCATCGATGGTAAAGTTTTATTTGACGGAGGGATGTTTAATAACTTTCCTGCCAATGTTATAATGGAAGATTTCAGGCCGGATATCATCATCGGCAGTGTGGTGGCATCCAACCCCAATCCACCTTGTGTGCACGACATCATATCTCAGCTGGAAAATATGCTGATGGTCTTTTCAGACTATTCTCTTCCCGAAGGAGCTGAAGGCATCATTTTGTACCCTGATGTCCCTGATTTATCGGTAACTGACTTCAGCAAAAACGAGAAAGTCTTCGACACGGGTTATCAGGTTGTAACAGAAAACCTGGACTCTATCCTTTCCTTCAACCCCCGCCCAAAGTTTATACAGGAGGTAAGATACCACAGGTTGGCTTTCCGCAATTCCTATCCTGAAAACAAACTGGCAGGAATTATTCTCCAGGAAGCTACAGGTGAAAGTGGTGATTTTGCAAAGTCTTTTCTTCAGCCGGAAGCAAAAGAACTATCATTGTCCCAACTCAGGGAAAACTATTACAGGCTGCTTTCGGTCAACAAATTCAGACATATCTATCCCAGGTTACATTTTAATGAAAGCCTCGATGCATACGAACTTGAGCTGGAACTTAACAAAAACTTTCCCTTCCGCCGTTGTATCGGAGGAAACTTGTCCTCCCGTTCCATCAATCAGTTTTTTGGGATGTTTTCCTATGAAAAACTCAGCAAATACCCCTTGACGCTCAGCGCCAACTTCTTCGTGGGAAACCATTACAACAGCGGAAAAGTAGCAGCAAGGGTTGACTTTCTGAGAAGGGTGCCCTTTTACATTGTTGCCGAAACTTCCATCAGCCGATGGAGCTATGCTTCCGAATCCGTATTTCTGTTTGAAGAACAAAAACCTTCATTTATTATCCAGGGAGAGTTGCGCAACGACCTCAGGTTTGTTTTCCCATGGGGGTATAAAGGGAAGATTGAGTCCGGAATGTTTTACTCAAGGACAAAAAATGAATTTTACAACTCCAGTATTTTTTCGCGCTCCGACACCACAGACCTTACCCGGCTTGCACCCCTGGGATTATACCTTTCCATGGAAAAAAACACACTGGACCATTACCAGTATCCCAGTTCGGGGAGTTTCTTTAACCTAACCACCCGCCTTATGGGCATCAGAGAACGATACTACCCCGGCTCAACCTCCTTTAGTTTGCAATCGCAGGAACAATATCTGCGCTGGTGGGAAGCGAGCCTCAAATGGGAAAACTATTTTGGAGCCTATCAACGTGTCAGACCTGCCATTGTAAGTGAATTGTTCTTTTCCAACCGTCCCTTACTACACAATTACAGCGCAAGCCGTTTGATAGCCCCCCAATACAGTCCCTTTGCCTTCGCCCGAACCCGTTATCTTGACTCTTTCAGGGCCAATCAGTTTGCCGCCATAGGTTTTAAAACCAACCTGATGCTGGGAAAAAACTGGTTTATCCTGGCTGAGATGCACGCCTTTCAACCCTTCAAAGATATTGTGCAGGCGGTAAACCATTCGGCCATGTATGAAAGAGCAAAATTTGACCCGGCCATGATGTATCATGCAGCCATGGTTTTTCATACTCCCATGGGGCCACTCAGCGCCGGAATAAGTTACTTTGACCGCGAAGAAGACCCTACCACTTTTGTGATTAATTTCGGCTATATCCTGTTTAACCGAAAAACGTTTTAACCTGGCAGCAATTTTTTCAACCCACATGCACGGGCAAAGTGTACAAAAATGTACATAACATGCACACTCGTGTACAGTAATAAAGAAACATCTCTGACATTTTCACCTCTATCTATCTGTCTTCCTGACCATTATGCGCTTTGGCCTGCAGATTGATATTAAAGAGAAAAAATCACAGTTAAACCCGAAAATGTCACTTTTGCCATGAACAACAAGATCCTTTTTATGATTGCCTATGGGTTGGTTACCCTCTTTTTGTCTGCCTGCGAACAAACCGATTATCTTCCCTGCGTAAGACCCTCAGGTTCTGCTGTTGAAGAATCCCGAATAGCGGAATCCTTCTCCGAAATCAATGTGTATATGCACGCCAATGTATACATATCTAAAGGCGAGCAGCACAGCATTACTATTGTAGCAGCGCCAAACATTCTGGAACATATTGAAGTACGTTCCACCGGCCAAACACTCTTTGTAGACAATAACAGATGTTTGCGTACCCGAACTGACGACATAAATATTTTTATTACCACCCCTGAGATTGAAAAACTCGGTCTGTCAGGATCAGGAAATATATTCCTTGACAAAGGATTTGAAGGAGAACATCTGCGCCTTTCCTTGTCAGGTTCAGGCAAAATACTGGCTGAGGGAATTATATTTCAAAGGGTTGATACCCATCTTTCCGGTTCTGGCAGTATACAAACCAGTGGATACACCTTGCAACAAAACGTTTCCATAAGTGGTTCAGGCAAAGCCGACAGTTATTTTCTGGAAAGCAAAAAAACTTCAGTAAAAGTAAGCGGTTCAGGCAGTGCAAAAGTGTTTGTAACGGAATATCTGGATGGGAGAATCACCGGAAGTGGAAAAATCTGGTACATAGGCAATCCAACTGTAAACGTAAGCATCGCAGGATCAGGAACCATTCATCATGTGGAACAGGAATTCCATTTTGTCAAGAACTAATTGTTTTACCCTGCCTTCACAGCCTTCCCTTTGGTAAGCTGAAAACCATAAGAGATCCGCAACTCAAATTGCCTTCAAACCTATAAAGTTTTGAAGGCAATTTGCATTTTTACTCCTGTAAAATAACCTGTAGGGTTAACGACATATTTTTTTAACTTTGAGGTCGGTTTTTTTGCCTTGGAAAAAGATTCTATATTGGGCTTGCAGGGCAGGAATAGAAGGAACTGCCGGCCATAATCTCTTGCCAGCCTATACCGGGAACACGATTTTTAACCCTATTAAAACAAATATACCATGAAAAAAAACGTTTTTTTTACCGCTTTGCTATTGGGATTTTTCTGTAGCTGCGGTTTATCCACAGCCAACAACCAGGCCGAAGAAGCCCGCGAAACAAAGACAGAGACCAAAGTTAAAGAAAGTGGGCCAAGGGTTTTGCTGGCAACCTCTCATGGCGACATTACCATAGAGCTCTACAATGAGACTCCGCTGCACCGCGACAACTTCCTTAAGCTTGTAGAAGAAGGTTTTTATGACGGGACACTATTTCACCGGGTAATCAAGGATTTTATGATTCAGGGGGGTGATCCACACTCCAGGGATGCCGAGCCGGGAGAAAGACTGGGTGTTGGTGGTCCGGGATATACCATTCCTGCTGAGTTTGTGAAGGGAAAATTTCATCACAAGGGTGCAATTGCAGCAGCAAGACAGGGTGATCAGATAAATCCCAGGAAAGAGTCTTCGGGATCGCAGTTTTATATTGTACAGGGAAGGGTTGTCCCATCCCAGGAACTGGATATGATTGAGCAGAGAGCCGGTAAAACTTTTTCCAATGAGCAGAGACTGGCTTATACTACCAAAGGGGGTGTACCCCATCTTGACGATGAATACACTGTTTTTGGGAGAGTGATAAAAGGGATGGAAGTGATTGACCGGATTGCTTCTATGCAGACGGATGGGGCCAACAGGCCGCTGGAAGATGTTTCAGTGACCATGACAATAGTACGATGACAACCAGATTATCCTTAACAGGATATGCCCGCAAGCGATAAGGCAACTGTGCACAAACCTTTACATTGCCGGGCAGAATAGTTAACCATTTAAGATTTGAGATGAGAGAAAAAATAGAAGAATTACTGAATGAAGTTGAGGGATTTCATGCAGAAAACCCCGCTGCGGTAGAGGAATTCCGCATAAAAATGCTTTCCAAAAAAGGATTGATCAGCGAGTTGTTCAACGACTTCAGGACCCTCTCGCCGGAAGACAAAAAGGTGGTGGGACAACAACTTAATGCATTGAAAACAAATGCCCTTGAGAAAGTCAACACCCTGAAAGAGCAAATGGAAGAAAAGCTCAATGAGCAGAAATCTTCAGGCAAGTACCCGGATTTGAGCCTTCCGGCAGATTTTGCCTTGTCGGGTAGTCGCCATCCCATTTCTATTGTGCGCAACCAAATCAACAGCATTTTTGAAAAAATCGGATTTGTGATCTCCGAGGGTCCTGAAATAGAAGATGACTGGCACAACTTTTCGGCACTGAACTTTGCCGACGAGCACCCGGCCAGGGATATGCAGGATACTTTCTTCGTGGAAAAGAATCCTGATATCGCACTACGTACCCATACCTCTTCGGTACAGGTGCGGGTAATGAAAAACCAGCAGCCCCCCATCCGAACCATCTCTCCGGGAAGGGTTTTCCGCAATGAAGCCATTTCTGCCAGGGCGCATTGTATCTTTCACCAGGTTGAGGGGCTCTACATTGACAAAGGCGTTTCCTTTGCTGACCTGCGCCATGTGCTTGACCATTTTGCCAGGGAATTTTTTGGCGCCGACGCACGTATTCGCCTGCGCCCCTCCTACTTTCCTTTTACTGAGCCCAGCGCTGAGGTGGATGTTTCCTGCCCCTTCTGCAAAGGCAAGGGATGCAACATTTGCAAAGGCTCAGGATGGGTAGAAATCATGGGTTGTGGTATGGTTGACCCCAACGTGCTCGAGAATTGCAATATCGACAGCAAGGTTTATTCAGGATATGCTTTTGGTATGGGGATAGAACGTATTACCATGCTCAAGTACCTGGTAAATGATTTGCGACTCTATTTTGAAAATGATGTGAGATTTCTCAGGCAATTTTCGTCGGCTCACTAAATTCCTTCAATATTCTAACAGTATTCCGCAGAAAGCCCATCATCACGCAGGATGTGTAGATAGTGCTTTCTGCTAACACTCAAAGGCAGTCTGTTTCAGGTTGCCTTTTTTATTTTGTTTCAGAACCCCGATAAATGTTTTGAAAAAAAATTCCACTGCCTGTAACTTTCCCCTCCCCCTTCACGTCATAAAACTGAAACAACAGAATTAATCCACAAAAAACTGATTGGTTATGAAAACAAAAACTTACAATTTACCCATTCTCATAGCACTGCTGGCAACAGTATTCATGCTGCAGTCGTGCGTCTATGATGTAAATGCCATAAAAGGAAACAAAAACATTGTTACTGTTGAAAACGACCTGGCACCATTTGAATCGCTGCAGATATCAGGCATTTTCAAGGTGTATCTTACAGAAGGAAGCTCTCCTCATATAAAAATTGAGACAGATGAAAACATTCATGAGTATATAACTGTAGAAGTTCGCAATAATACCTTGCATCTGGGTATGAAAAAAGGCAGTTATGACCCCTCCCGACTGGATGTATACATTACTGCCAGCCAGCTTGAGAAAATAGGTATATCTGGTGCAGCAAGCCTTACATCACAAAACACCCTTTTAGGAGAAACCCTGTCAATCAACTCAAGCGGGGCAAGCAACATCAATGTGAGTGTACAATCAGAAAGTCTGAGCACCAGTGTATCAGGTGCAGGTAAAATCAGCATCCGGGGAGAAGTATACCAACATGATATACAAATCAGCGGAGTGGCCTCTATTGATTGCCTGCAACTTGCTACAGAAGAAACCAAAGTATCCATCAGCGGAGCAGGATCTGCCAAAGTACATGCTGCCAGTTTCCTTGATGCAAGAGTTAGCGGAGTAGGTTCGATCAGGTACTCAGGCAACCCCGAAAATATTCGCACCAGTACCTCCGGTGCAGGAAGCATTAAACCCGTATAACCCAAATAGTATATATTTCGAATACCAGAAAACAAGAAAAATCCCTTTAGCAACCATGATTACTAACTATTTAAAAAGCACAAACATGAAAACATTACATGCAATAAAAACGACCCTTTTCTTCCTTTTCGCGGCTCCTGTTTTTTTATCGGCCCAGGAAGTAAGCCAGGTTAGAGAAACCGGCCCATTTTCAGCCATCGACGCCGGAAGTATTTTTACCATTGAACTCATCCAGGGAGAGAACCATTTCGTGGAAGTAACCAGCAGCGAAAACCATCTGGATAACATTTCAACCCGCGTAAGAAATGGTGTACTCCAGCTGAATTTCACAGGTTCGGCGAGGAATGTCAAAGCTTCGGTAACCATAATCACACCCGAAATCAACAGTATAAAACTAAGCGGAGCAGTTTCCCTCACCGGTACCAATGTTATTGAAAGCCCCTCGCTGGAATTAAATCTTTCAGGAGCTACCTCTGCAACCCTTGAGGTAAACACCGGTGAACTGGATACCAAACTCTCCGGAGCTGCCAACCTCACCATTTCAGGAAAAGCAGAAAACCACACTGCAAGCGCCAGTGGAGCCTCCCAAATCAGAGCACAGCAACTCAATACTCTGACTACCGATGTTAAGGTAAGCGGGGCCTCCCATGCACGGATTAATGCCAGCGAAACAATTGATGCAACTGCCAGCGGAACATCCAAAGTTTCCTATGACAAAGAGCCTGCTTCATTAACGATAAAAACATCCGGTATGGGTTCCATTAACGGCACCCAGATGCATATGGTCGAACAATCCTATTCAGGAGATACAACAAGAATAAGAATTGGAAGCCGCGACCTTGTCATTATCGACGATGAAGGCTCCGAAAAAGTGCGCATACAACGAAGAGGCCGGTCTTTTCGCAACAACTGGTCAGGATTTGAGATGGGTATCAACGGGTATTTATCGCCCTCCAACGACTTTAGCCTGCAGGGTGATGCCGAACTCATTGATTTGAGGTATGAAAAATCGGTTATTGTAAACATCAACTTTTTTCAGCAAAGCTTCCCCCTTATCAAAAACAATCTGGGGATATATACCGGAGTAGGTTTATCATGGAACAACTACCGTTTCGACAACCAGACACGTATTGTTTACAACAGAGACGGGCTTACATTTTTTGAAGATGAAGACCCTATGCGTAAAAACAAACTAACCCTGACCTGGATTACTGTACCTCTGATGTTGGAATTTCAAACCGATGGCAGGAAGCGTTCTGAAAGATTTCACATGGCCGGAGGTATGGTTTTGGGAACACGCATCGGTACACACGCCAAATATGTTTATGACGACAAGGGAAAAAAACGCAAGGAAAAGGACTATAACAATTTCCATGTCCCTCCTTTCAGGTTTGATTTACAGGGAAGAATTGGATGGGGAAGAGTAAATCTTTTTGCCAACTACTCTCTCAACAGTTTGTTTCTTGCAGATAAAGGACCAGAACTATATCCTTTTAGTGTAGGAATCAGATTGGTTAACTGGTAATCAACTAACCACTAATGCAAAAAGGGTGCTTTGAGCACCCTTTTTTTGTTTATGAAACATGGAAGTTATTAAATCTCTTCCTTTTCTTCTTTGTGCGAAACAATTCTTAAGGTGTCGTGTGCAATTACCAGTTCCTCGTTGGTAGGAACCACCATCACTTTTACCTTTGAATCATGCTTTGAAATCATATCAAGCTTTCCGCGCAAGCCGGTATTCTTTTCTGCGTCGAAAGCAACACCCAAAAATTCAAGCCCTTTGCAAATGGCTTCTCTGGTTTCGGGGCCATTCTCTCCTACTCCACCGGTAAATACTATCATATCTACACCACCCATGGCAGCAGCATAAGCGCCAATGTATTTTTTAATGCGATAGATATACATTTCCAGGGCCAGGTCTGCTCTTTTGTGTCCTTCTTTCCATGCAGCTGTTTCAATATCTCTCATATCGGAAGAAACACCAGAAACACCCAGCATACCACTCTTCTTGTTGATAAGGTTGTTGGCATCTTCAAGAGAAAGTCCTTTTTTCTTCATGATATAAAGCAGCGCGCCCAGATCGAGGTCTCCAGTGCGGGTGCCCATGATAAGACCTTCTACAGGAGTAAGACCCATTGAAGTGTCAACGGACTTGCCGTTTTTGATGGCACATATGGAAGCTCCATTTCCCAGGTGACAAGTAATGGCTTTTACATTGTCGCGACGCATAAACAGGGCGTCACAGGCAGTCTGGAACACAAATTTGTGACTGGTACCATGAAAACCGTAGCGGCGGATTTTATCATTCTCGTACAATTCATAAGGCAAAGCATACATATAAGCATGCTGGGGGATTGTCTGATGAAATGCAGTATCAAAAACAGCCACCTGAGGAACCTGGGGCATCAGCTTTTCCATGCTAACAATACCATTGAGGTTGGCCGGGTTGTGCAGAGGTGCTAATTCAATAACATCTTCAATATTTTTCTTTACGTGCTCTGTTATCAATGCACTGGCACTGAAGTTTTCACCCCCATGAGCCACACGGTGCCCCACGGCCAGAATTTCTTTTACATCACCAATCACACCATAGTCAGGATCAAGCAAAACCTTAAGAATCAAATTGATTCCGGTTTCATGATCAGGAATATCCTGGATAAGGAAATAATTGTCCTTGGCTTTAGCCTGGTGCTTGAGCTCGCTGTCTTTCAATCCTACTCTTTCGAGCATACCTTTGGCCAGCAGTTCAGCATTGTTGGCCATGTTAATCATTTGATACTTAATGGAAGAACTTCCGCAATTAAGAACTAAGATTTTCATTCTGTAGCTTTTTTTTAAAAAATGTTAGATTATCTGTAATACAATTATTTTCCTGCAGCCTGGTTGACCGTAATAGCGACCAGGCTTACAATATCTTCCACTGAGCATCCTCTTGAAAGGTCATTGATGGGGGCGGCCATACCCTGTAATACCGGGCCAACGGCTTCAGCACCGGCCAGTCGCTGCACCAGTTTGTAAGCAATGTTCCCAACTTCAAGGGTAGGAAATACCAACACATTGGCTTTCCCTGCTATTTCGCTGTCAGGAGCCTTGCTTTTTCCGATAGCAGCCACAATAGCGGCATCAGCTTGCAATTCTCCGTCAATTTTAAGGGAGGGGTCCATTTCCCTGGCCAGCCGTGTAGCTTCGATTACTTTATCGCACATGGGGTGTTTTGCACTTCCTTTGGTGGAAAAGCTAAGCATGGCCACTCTGGGTTCTATACCGGCAATGGCACGGGTAGTGCGGGCAGTCATAACGGCTATCTGGGCAAGCTCCTCAGCAGTAGGATCCGGGTGAACGGCACAGTCTGCAAAAACGATGATTCCGTCGTCTCCCCATTGCTTGTCGGGCATTATCATAATAAATGCACCTGAAACAACACTGATTCCCGGTAAGGTTTTTACTACCTGAAAAGCCGGACGTAAAACATTCCCGGTTGCATTCTGTGCTCCGGCAACCTCTCCGTCAGCGTCACCGTTTTTTATCAGTAGCGTGGCAAGATACAATGGATCTTCAACAAGTTTTAATGCATCCTCCCTGCTCAAACCCTTACTCTTCCTGATCTCAAAGAGCATGTCAGCATAAAAATCCTTCTTTTCGTGCGTTACCGGATCTATAATTGTCGCCTTGGCAATGTGTTCCAATCCAAAAGCTGTTGCCATTTTTTGAATTTCAGATGCATTGCCCAGCAAAATAATTCGGGCAATTCCATCCCTGAGGATTTCATTGGCAGCTTTTAATGTTCTCTCTTCGGTACCTTCAGGCAAAACAATACATTTATCATGCTTTTTTGCTTTCTCTTTGATCGATGTTATCAGATCCATTTTTCACACTTTTACGGTTAAAATTAATTGACTTTCAAGGGGCAACAAAATTAGAATTTATTTGTGTGCATTCAAAGCGTGAAACCCCGATTTTTTGCACATCTGTCAGACTTAACTAAAATTTAATTGTTAATCGCCTAACAATTCATTTTTTGTATAGCTTATCCGCCCTTAAACATAGATTAATTTTTCCATCACAACATCTTTCGCCATTAAAAACTCTCAAGCTAAAGTGTCAAAATGATTGAACTCCTGCTTTTAAGCTAAAAATATGCTTTACCTTTGCAAAAATTGATTATCCGGAAGCAGGAAGACGACAACCCGACACCGGAAGAGAAATGACTGAATGGATAGTGTTAAATCGGAGAATCAAACCTTGTAAACAACCAGAAAACAAATAGCGGAAAAGGGTTGTACCTTTGGACCGTTTGATAATAATTGAAAGATGGGAAAAAACAATTGTGTTTTCAGTCTTGCCTGGTTAGCCATATTTATGTGCCTGATGATGTTATCTTTTAGCACCCAGGCATTGGAAGGCACTTCACAAAGTTTCCCGAAAGATGAGTTTCATCCATCTGCTGAAGAGATGGCTGTGCCCTTGAAGATACCAAAGGCGGGGAGTGAAGTTTTCGGAAATCATGAACTTCCTGCCACCATTCCTTTCGTAATGGAACGGCGCTATAAAGACGATTCAGGAAAATACGTAACCCTATGGATTATTCTATCCATCCTAATGCTAAGCATTACCAAATTTCTCTTTCCTCTCAGATTTCGGGAAACCCTAATGGCTTGCTGGGAATCCAGATATTTTAACCAATTTGAAAGAGAGGGGGGATTACTCAACAACTGGGTTTCATTTTTTCTCTATCTCAACTTTTTATCAACGATCTCCCTGCTGTTGTACATGAGCATTCCATTCCTGGGATTGGCTTCATTAACAAGAGACATCCATCCTGTTGTGGTTCTTATGTTTATTATGGGCGTTTTTGTCGGGTTTTATCTTGCCAAATACCTTGTGATGCAATTTACTGCATGGGTTTTCAAAACCTCCGGACCTACCGAATCCTATTTTCGCAACCAATTAGTTGTCAATCAATTTGCCGGAATTGTCATTTTGCCCTTAATGATTATAAACTACTATAATCCCATGAGCTGGATTCTTTATGCAACATGGGGAATTTTGGGGATTCTGGCCATTTATAAATTGATTAGAGTATCGTTGATCGGATTAAGAATTTCAGACATTTCTGCTTATCATTTAATTTTGTATCTTTGCGCCATTGAATTAGCACCTGTAATTTTTGTGATAAAGCTCTCCAGCAACCTGACAAACAGCTAACTAAACATTAACCCTGAAATTGTTCTAAAAAAAGTTTAATGCCAAAGTAACCCAAGGAGGAAAACGCAACAACAATCCAAAAACAATAAACCACTAAAAGATAAGGAGAACAAGCTTGAAAATCAAAAACGTTTTAATTTCACAGCCACAACCAGAAAACGATAAATCGCCCTATTCTGATTTGGCCAGGCAGTTCAACCTGAATATTACCTTTAGAAAGCTCATTAAAATTGAGAGGATTGACAACAAGGAGTTCAGAAAACTCAGAATCAATATCCTTGATTTTACTGCCATCATATTTACCAGTAAGCACGCCGCAGACCATTTTTTCAGTCTGTGCGAGGAGCTAAGGGTAACCATTCCTGAAACCATGAAATATTTCTGCGTCAGTGAAGCCATTGCGCTTTATTTACAGAAATACGTTCAGTATCGCAAAAGGAAAATCTTTTTTGGGAAAAACAAATTCCCTGAGTTGCTTGATCTGATCAAAAAGCAAAAGAATGAAAAATACTTTTTCCCCTGTGCTTTTAATCACAACAGTGACATACCGGAACTGCTTATTTCGAACAAAATCAACCATTTTACTGTGCCTATTTATGAAACAGTATCCGATGATGTTGATGATATTGATATCAGCTCCTACCAAATGATTGTTCTGTTTAGCCCTTTCGGTATTGAGTCTATCAGGAAGAATTTTCCTGACTATAAACAGGAAGATACCGTAATTGCTGCTTTTGGAGCATCCACCGTTAAAGCTATTGAAGAAGCCGGCTTCACAGTGCAGATTAAAGCACCTACCAGCGAGGCGCCTTCAATGACCATGGCCATTGAGCTGTACCTGCAAAACAAAGGAAAAAAATAAATCTGATTTATCATGGCTAGTCAACAGGCCAATAAAAAATTGCATGGCTTTTCCAAAAGTGAAAGGCTGTGCAATTTTACTTTAAAAAACCTTCTTTTCACTCAAGGAGAGTCCTTTCAGCAATACCCATTCAAAATATTCTGGAAAACCATTGATCCCAATCTCGAAAAACTATTTTTTGCCAAATCGGTAACTGAATATTCGACGGTTGAGCAACATGCCCCGGAAAATGCGCAAAATCCATCTCACCCCCATAAAATAATTCCGCGCAATGCTCTCTTTAGTCATCCGGTACAATGCCTTACAGGCGTTTCATCAAAAGCCCACAAATCTGCTGTAATGCGAAATCATCTTAAAAGATTGATTCGTGAAAGCTATCGCCAAAATAATGCATCCTTCTATTCGTTTGTCAAAGACAGCAATAAATTGTGCCTGCTTGGCATTATATACACTTCCGTACAGCCTATAGCGTATCGCGACATTGAATCGAAAATCATTGTATCTTTACAGAAAATTCAGCAAAAAATAACCGAACAACTAACCCGTTGAATGCAACTGCTCAAAACAATATTTGACGCCGGCAAAAAGGCTTTGAAATGGTTCTTTATACTACTGATAAGGTTTTACCAGGGTGCCATTTCGCCCTATTTTTCGCCATCGTGCAGGTATACTCCCACATGCTCCCAATATGGTATTGATGCCATAAAAAAACATGGACCTTTTTACGGTGGCTGGCTCACATTTAAAAGAATTACCTCCTGCCATCCATGGGGAGGAAATGGATACGACCCGGTGCCCTGAAGGGTAATCCACAGATGATTTGCCATCAATAGCAAACACTTGCGCAGGGCCAAAAACTGCTTATCGATCTAAAAAACAATTAGTGCTTATCACATACACAACTATTATGAATAAAAAACGCAACCGAATGATGAAAAAACCTGCCACCATTCTCATTTTGGTAATGATTGTGGCTGGTTCGCTGTTTACAGTTTCTTTCGTCAATAAGAATTTTGAAATCGCTAAAAACCTTGACATTTTCCATACGCTTTTCAGAGAATTAACCATTCATTATGTTGACGATGTTAATGCGGCAGAACTTATAAAAACGGGCATTGATGAAATGCTTGCATCTCTTGACCCTTATACCAACTTCATTCCTGAGTCAGATATAGAAGATTTTCGGTTTATGACTACCGGGCAATATGGAGGTATCGGAGCCCTTATTATGAGAAGAGGGGACTATATCTTCATTTCTGAAACATATGAGGGCTTTCCGGCAGATAAGGCCGGACTGCTGCCGGGAGACAAAATTCTTGAAATCAATGAGCATTCAGCGAAAAACCGCAACCAGGAAGAAGTGAGCACCCTGCTCAAAGGCCAGCCCGGCACCGAAGTGGTTATTGTTCTGGAAAGAGGAGGTCATGACAAACCCCTTACCAAAACCCTGGTAAGAGAAGTGGTGAAGATCGACAACATCCCCTACTATGGCATGCTTGATGAAACCACCGGTTATATCAAACTTACCTCTTTTACCCAAAATGCCGGCCGTGAGGTAAGAGACGCTTTCAACACCCTTAAAAATGAGAACAACCTTGAAAATATTGTTCTGGACCTCAGAGGAAATGGAGGTGGATTGCTGCATGAAGCCGTAAATATTACCAACATTTTTATTGACAAGGGCAATGTAGTAGTAAAGACCAAAGGAAAGATAGAAGAAAGGAATATGATAAACAGGACGCTCAACAATGCCATAGACAAAGAAATTCCTTTGGTTGTGCTGGTAGACAGGAGCAGTGCTTCTGCGTCAGAAATCGTATCGGGAGCCATCCAGGACTTTGACAGGGGAGTCATTATTGGGCAGCGCACCTTTGGCAAAGGGCTGGTTCAGAATGTAGTTCCCCTGAGCTACAACACCCAGCTAAAAGTTACGGTAGCCAAATATTATATCCCCAGTGGCAGATGTATTCAGGCCATAGATTACGCTCACAGAAATGAAGATGGAAGTGTAGCTGCCATTCCCGATTCTCTCAAAGTTGCTTTCGAAACAAGAAGCGGACGCACGGTATATGACGGTGGAGGCGTTGAACCCGACATTTATGTTGAGCCGCGGGTATTCAATAACATATCAATCGCTTTGCTTACCAATTTTCACATATTTGAGTATGCAAACAATTTCTATCGCACACATAATGAAATTCCTCCCGCTAACCAGTTTGAGATAACCGATGAAATCTATGCCGATTTTGTGCAGTTTCTCGAAGGCAAAGAATACAGCTATACAACAGAAAGCGAACACCTTTCGGCCATGCTCAAAAAAGCGGCAAAGGATGAAAAGTATATAGACATAATTGCTGCCGAACTGGAAGCGATAAAAGAAAAAATCAACAAGTCTAAAAAAGATGACCTCACTGTTTTCAGGGAAGAGATTTCTTTCATCCTTAAAAATGAAATTGTGGGCAGGTATTACAAACAGAAAGGGCGTGTTATAGCAACCCTGAGCGAAGATCCCGAAATAGCAGCAGCGCTGGAAGTTTTCAAAAACAAGGAGCAATTCCATTCTCTGCTTACACCTTAAAACCTTTTATTTAAAACACAACAATAAATAAACATCAGAAGTATGTACGGAAAAATCAAAGAACACCTGCAAAACCAATTGGAAGAAATCGAAAATGCAGGTTTATTCAAGAAAGAACGAATTATTACCAGTCCACAGGAAGCAGAAATTACTCTCAGTACAGGCGAAAAAGTATTGAATTTCTGCGCCAACAATTACCTTGGGTTATCCAACCATCCCAAAGTAATTGAAGGGGCAAACAAAGCACTTGACAGTCATGGATACGGGCTTTCTTCGGTACGCTTTATCTGTGGCACACAGGATATACACAAGCAACTCGAGCATAGGATTGCCGAATATTTTGGCACTGAGGATACCATTCTTTATGCTGCTTGTTTTGATGCCAATGGAGGTGTTTTCGAACCGCTTTTTGACGAAAATGATGCCATCATAAGTGATGCCCTGAACCATGCTTCCATTATTGATGGGGTAAGGCTTTGCAAGGCTGCCCGTTACAGGTTTGCCCATGCGGATATGGATGATCTTGAGAAACAACTCCAGGCAGCACAAGCCCAGAGACATCGTATCATTGTTACAGATGGAGTGTTCTCCATGGATGGAGATATCGCCAAAATGGATAAGATTTGCGAACTGGCAGAAAAGTATGACGCCCTTGTAATGACCGATGAATGCCATTCTGCAGGTTTTATTGGGAAAACAGGTCGCGGGGCTCCGGAATACTATAATGTACTTAACAAAGTAGACATCATCACCGGTACGCTGGGCAAAGCCCTGGGAGGTGGTCTTGGCGGATTTACTACCGGAAAAAAAGAAATCATTGACATCCTGCGTCAACGCTCTCGTCCCTATTTGTTCTCCAACTCACTAAGCCCCGCCATTATTGGTGCATCCCTGGCCGTTTTTGATCTTATTGGCCAAAACACACAATACCGCGATAAGCTGATGGACAATGTTGCCTATTTTAAACAAAAAATTTCAGCGGCAGGATTTGATCTGAAACCCTCAGATTCAGCTATTATTGCTTTGATGCTTTACGATGCTGCTTTATCTCAGAAGTTTGCAACACGCATGCTTGAAGAAGGTATTTATGTGATTGGTTTTTATTTCCCCGTTGTACCCAGAGAGCAGGCCCGAATCAGAATTCAATTATCAGCAGCACACGAAAAACACCACCTTGACAAAGCCATAGAAGCGTTTATCAAAGTTGGGAAAGAACTCAAGGTAATCTAACACGAAAACAAAAGCATTCTGACAACCAGGCTGAAAGAATACTCCACCTTCAGCCTGTTTTTTGTTAAACAAGCGTTGAATTTTACTACTTTTGATGTTTTTGTTTATCAAAAAAGTTCATTTTGACAGCTGAACATTGGTATTTAAGAATGTGTAAAACTAAAAAGACAGCATTATGCAATATCTGAACAGTATTATTTCGGGAACAGGAAGCTATATTCCCACCAGGATTATAAAAAACAGTGAGTTTGTAAACCAGACCTTTTTCGAAAAAGACCACTCTGCCATTGACAGTCCGGGCGAGTTGGTTGTGAGCAAATTCAAGGATATAACAGGAATAGCTGAACGCAGATGGGTGGAAGAGAACCTTACCTGCTCTGATATTGCTGCAGTGGCAGCACAACGAGCTATCGAAGATGCAGGTATCGATCCGGAAACCATCGATCAAATTATTATGGCCCACAACTTCGGAGACGTTATAAAGAATACCATACAAACCGACCTGCTGCCATGTCTTGCAGCGCGGGTAAAAAACATTCTGGGTATTGTAAACCCCGCATGTGTATGTTATGACATTCTTTTTGGCTGCCCGGGCTGGGTACAGGGGATGATACAGGCTGATTCTTTCATCAAGTCCGGCCTTGCAAAGCGTTGCCTGGTTATCGGGGCAGAAACATTATCCCGCGTTGTTGACAAATATGACCGTGACACAATGATTTTTTCCGATGGCGCCGGTGCAACCATTATTGAAGCCCGGGAGGAAGATCACAAAAGAGGTATCCTTTCTTCCTCAGCTGTAACCCATGCAAAAGATGAGGCATATTATCTCTACCTGGGAAAATCGAATGCACCCGAAAGCGACCCGGCAGTCAGGTATATTAAAATGCACGGACGCAAAATCTATGAGTATTCCATCAGCCATGTTCCTCAAGCCATCAAAAATGCACTTGACAAAACAGGGATACCTGTTGATGATGTAAAAAAAATCCTCATTCACCAGGCAAATGAAAAGATGGATGAGGCAATTATCAAACGGTTTTACAAGCTTTACGGAAAAAAACAGGAGGTAGCAGAGGTTATGCCCATGAACATTTATGAGCTTGGAAACAGTTCGGTTGCCACTGTTCCGACCCTTTATGATATGGTTATGAAAGAAAAGTTTGAAAACCACCGAATCTATGAAGGCGATGTTATCATTTTTGCCTCAGTGGGAGCAGGTATGAATATCAATTCTATTGTTTACAGACAATAGTGCAAACCCATAAATCGGGTTATAATTTTTCACCATTGCCGGGATTGTATCAGCCAGTCTCCCGGCTTTGGTGAAGCAACATACAAACGGGAAAAGCAAAAGCACGGAGAGACACTCCTTTTAACCTAAGGTTTGCATGTAATACTTTGGACGGAAGTATTAGTACTCAGCTCCTTATTTTTTTTACAAATTCAAAAACGGGGTGCTTTATGAAAAACCGGCTACTATATCTTACAACTTCTTTTTTCTGTGGGATTTTTCTGTGGGTATTATCTTATTCACTGGAGGCTCAAAATCCCGGGCAACATTTCAGAGATATCTTTGAGCGTGAAACCAGTCAAAAACGGCAGGAAAGCCAGTACGCCAACTTCCGCAACGTCAAACAACTGAGTTTTTTTCCCGACACATTGCCTCTTTGGTTTTTCCAGCCACCACAGTCGGATCATGAAAAAGTTTACGCAATAGGGATATCCGACCCGGATTTGCCCCCGGAAGAAGCATTCCAACAGGCCTTTTACAGAGCCATGGTGCTGGCAGTGCTGTACAACTCGCCACGAATTGAGTATTTCAGAGATGTTTTTACTTCTGCCCGCGACGAAGAACCTCAACGAGCTTACAGGCAAAGGTTTGACACCTACCTTAGAATTACAGCCTCAGAGGTGGCAGACAGCAGTCAGTTCTGGCTTATTGACAATCATCTTACCCGATACAACGAATCTATTGTACTTATCGGGTATACTCCTAAAACAGAAAGAAGGGAAGAGACAAAAATTTCCAGGATTTCTGCAACAGCATCGGTACTCTATATTGAAGCACACATTGGAGACACATATGAACCGCAGGCTTCTTTTGACCTTGCTTCCGAGATTCACACTTCCGGGGAAAACCCCGGGAAATCAGAATTCAATGTTACACAAAAAGGAACCAGGAAAAATACAAGTTCGATTCATAACGGGCACAAGAAAACCTTCCCTATGTTTGTTTACCGATATTCCAATCCCTCCTGGGAGCCATTTACCAGGCCTCTTGTAAGCTACCACGGGCTTTGGGGGATATTTATGCCTCAGCTTCTGGAGCACATTACCCTTACAACCGAACAAACCCGTTTGCAGATCCGCGCACTGGAAGAACAATCTGAGCCCCAAATTCAGAACTTGATTCGTGAAGTAGCTGCCCATGATGCCCGCATCAGTATTCTGGGTCTTGAGTTCAACCCAAATGAGATACTTTTTGAAACGCTCCTGGAAGAAATCCGATAA
>RECE01000116.1 GCA_007694165.1 Bacteroidota bacterium | reverse complement strand
GTAATAACAAAAATAACGTAAAATACGTCATTACACTGACAAAATTAACGTAAAAAATGTCACTTAAGTTAGATATATATTATCATCTGGCTGAGGTGAAATTTTCATAAAGGAGGGAAATGGATTGAATCTGCAGAAATATAACAGTCAATCCTACTTTTCATGAGTTGTTAAATCAGAAATAAGACACTATAATAATTTGTTTCGAAATTCCATTCCCCAAAAGTAGAATTCCATAAAGTTATTTAACAATCATTTTTGCTGATTTTTATCCACAAACATATACTCTGTAACATTTCTCAGCCCGGTAAATGGCGAACCACTGGTATATCTATATAAATCACCTTCTATCATAATTTCCTTCCCCAGGTTTTCCGGATTCTGGACCAGGTTCAGATAATACTGGATATTTCCTGCAGGTAATGTAACCCGCAAAGTATTCCCCATGAAAACTTCATCGGGGTCTTCTGCCAGCAAAATGTAATTGTTTTCTGTAAATGGTTCGGTGTTGTTAATTGCACTATTGGAATAGAGATATCCGCTCTTGGGAACACCGACAATATATCCCTTTACCCAAACTGTTTCATCAGAAGTTTTTAAATATATAGCGCCATTGGTGGTATAGGGGTCATGGAGTGTTCCCTGCCCAATATCAGGTAATGGGGGTGTAATAAATTTCTTATATGGACCATAAATCGTTCTTTTAGAAATATGCGGCCAGTATAAATTGCTGCGAACAAATGGCTTGACATAATAGGTTGTGCCTGGTTCAAGATTTGCCATAAGATATGGACCACGGCCTGTTACCCAGGTACCTTCACCCCAGGCCGGGTTGGGGTTGGTATGCCACCTTAATCCGATGTACTCTATGTTGTCTGAGAAATCTATTGAGAAATCAGTTACTGCAGATCGAAAGGTTATGTTGCTGATAGGGTCCATTTGTATTTCGCGTGTTTTTACAATCTCAGGTAAACTGTAAAATACTCTGCCATCCTTTAAAATTGCATATGCCCTCAAATGATAGTTGGTGTTGCCTTTTAAATCGTAAAAGAGGTGATTGCCCTGATACTTATTTTTTATAACAACTTCATCATCCAGGGTGGGTAATCTCTCTTCAGCAATACAATATCCCCACTCTTTAATATAATCTTGCGGGAAATTAAAGGTCACTTCCATGCTCGCATAAATTGCGTGTGCCGCATAAGGTATAGCTTGGGTAATATTGACAATAGTATTTTCCTCCGGATGGGTGGTAAAAGATTCTACTTTGCCATAGCCTTTGCCATTCTCATTTTCTCCAAATGCCCTGAAATAGTATGTGGTATTAGGTTCTAAATTGGTTAAAAGGTATTCAAAATCACCCCTCAATTGAACAAACGGTTCTGAAATGGTATGTTCCATTCTGCCGGGTTCGGGTTCCAAACCCCAGTAAAATCCTGTTTCATAAGTTATCTGTACTTTGTTATCGTAGATAACAGCTCCATTAAGAACAACGGTGGTTCCGGTTATTCTGGTAGCAGCGGATGTTTTAACCTTCGGTCCTTTGTCCTCATCTTTCAAACATCCTGATAACAGGAAGAAGGCAAGGGCAGATGTGAGTAAAGCAAGAAAAGAGTGATTTTTCATGTCTGTGTGTTTGGATGCATGTTTCTATCAGCAATCAAATATATTAACATTTGTTTTGCATTGCAACTCAAAACAAAAATATTTTAAAATAATCTATCAGTTTTGGTTTGATACCTTTTGGTTGGACCTGTTTCCCGAAATGGCGGGGTGATCGAAAGGAGTTCTGTCATTATAAGGATGAAGTTTTGATGGGGCGATTTAAGGTTACACCTGCAATGAAAGAGAGCCAAGTATTCTGTAAATGTCATTTCACACAATCCTAAACTCCGTGGCCATGCGACTCTGGTGGGCTGCAATGGCTGAGAATATTTTTTTGAGCATGGTGCGGTCCAGCTCTGAGAGGTTTTGCGCAGGGATGATGTTGCCGGGCGTGTTGCCAGCATCCAGGCTGTGGAGCTGGTTGCGGATGCGCAACAACATCAGGTAGCGCAATGCCTGGTTGAATTCTTCGGCTGTGCTTTGGGGCAGGATGTCTGCTGCCCGCAGTGCCGAAAGGCGTTCCATGGTGTTGCGTTCACTGATTCCGTATTTCAGGGCCCACAATCGCATGATACCGGTGAGGGCCATCAGGGGTTTTTTGATGTCCAGATATTCGGGTTGGGTTTCATCACTTTCAAAGGTTATTTGTCCCATTACATTGAGGGGTGGTTTTAGTGCGATGGTATTTTGTGCCAGGTTGTAAAAGAACTTGTTTTTGTCTCTGAACTCACTGATACAGTACCTTTGCAGTATATTGGCAATCTCAAAATCGCCATAAACGGGCCTGAAGTCGAAGAACATTCCCACATGCAGCAACTCTTTGGGGTTGGGGGTGTCAATCCATTGCGAAATCTGCTTTTTCACAGCGCTGAGGCTCTGGCACCACTGTGGATTCATAGCCATCACGTTTCCCGCACAAAAGGGATATCCGGCAACATCCAGATGGGTGCATATTTTTTCGCCCAGCTGCAGGAAGTATTTCTTTACCGATGGTAGGTCATTATTGTCTTGCGGAAGGTATACAATGGCATTGTCCTGGTCGGTGGCCAGGGACTGTTCGCGACGTCCTTCGCTTCCCAGGGCCAGGAAGACAAAAGGGACGGGGGGCTCCCCAGCCTCTTTGATGGCTTGTTGGATGATTTTTTCGGTGATGGTGTCCGACACCCTGCTGATGACCTTTCCACTGGTGGCAGCGCCTGCACCGGTTTCTGCCAGGCGGGCCACCAACAGGGGGAGCTGTTGCATCAGTACAGCAATTTCCTGCACCGAACCAGATTTTTGAATGCTGTTGATAAGGTATTCAGGGGTGTCAGTCTTCAACTCAGAAAGAGCCAGCAGGCTGATGTAACCGGGGCAACTCTTATCGGTGGTTTTTATTACCACATAAGAAACCTTATGCTGCATCATCAGGGCAAAGGCATCCATCACCATTTCCTGGTCAGAAACGCAGATGATGGGGGCGCTCATGATCTGGCTCACGGGTGTAGCCGTTATGTCAAGATTTTTGGCTACCGCCCGGCGGCTGATGTCGCTGTGGGTAATCAATCCCACCGCCTCCTGGTTGTCCCCCTTTATAAGAACGATATCTGAATTGCGCATGGTCATAAGTCGGGCCGCTACTTCCAGTGAGGTGGACATCTCGCACAGTGGAGGTGTTTTTATAAAATCTTTTACCGGCTGAAGCAAGACATTGGCCGATAGCTGTTGCTCAACAGGTTTTTGTTTGAAGCCCGCATCGCGGCTCAGATGTTCGTAAGCATCGATAAGGATACCATCGCAATACACTACTTTGTCGTGTACATCCTTTACAGGAAACAAGGAAACAATTGCCGGCAGAATGCTTCCATCGGCCCTTTTGATTCTCAATAGTTTTTCCCTGAGAAAGGTTCCTTCGCTAATGGCACGGATCACCTCTTTCTTTTCGGGCCTGTCCACGAAGAGCTCCTGCACCAGCAGGTTTTTTATATCGACTTCGGATGTATAACCCAGCATTTCAGGGGTTTTTTTGTTGACTTCCACAAAGCGTGACCTGCGGCCAATGGTGCAGCGGAACACCCCAATTTGCATGATATCGGCGATGGATTTGAACTTATCCATATTCAAATCCATCTCTCTTTCCACGTCGCGATGCCTCGATACGTCTTTGATGGTGTAGATGTAGCCATTTTTTCCTGCCATTTCAAACTCCGACCGGGTGATGATCACATCCACCATGAGTTTGTTTTTCTTGCGTATTTTGTGCTCTTTTACGATTTCCCCTCCCTCGCCCCGGGCACTGCTTTTGAGGTTGAGCAAACAATTGAGGCTGTTGAGAAACTGTTCGTCTTGTTCATCGGCTTCCTCTTGTGTAAATCCCAGCAGGTTGAGCAGGTATGGGTTGCAATAGATGATTTCACCGTTTATGGCCATCAACACCCCATCGGTGGAAGCCTCCACCAGCTTCTTATATTTCTCTGTGGTATCCTTTTGTTTTGCCTGGGCTTTTTGTCTTAGCTGTTCGGCCAGAAAATTACGCCTGGCCAGGTAACCGATAATAGTGGCAATGATGATGGTGATGAAAAATGAAATCCATACAACCTGCCGGGTAATGGTGGTTATTTCCCGTTGCACATCTTGTACATAGATACCTGTTCCGACTATCCAACCCCAGGGTTCATACAATTTTACATAAGAAAGCTTGGGAACAACTATCAGGCTGTCGTCTTTCCATTGCCATTTGTAATCGATGTATCCGTTACCGGCCTTTTTGGCAAGGGTTGCTATTTCCACGAAAAATTTTTTCCCTTCCTGGTCTTCATAGTCTGAAAGGATCATGCCCTCCATCGCGGGGCGGTAGGGATGCATGATCATGGTGGGGGTGGTATCGGTAATCCAGAAATAATCTTTGTTTTGATCCCCGTAGCGCATGCCGCGGATTATTTTTCGTGCTTCTTCCTGTGCCAGCAGCACCTGCAGGCTGTCGGAAGCTGTTTCATCCAGACGATGCATTACACTCCAGGCCGTATTGGTAAGTTCCCTTATGGTTTCCCGTTTCTTGTCCATAAGGCTCTCACGATAGCCCGGTATGACATAGATGTAGATGGCTGCGAGAAACAGCAAAATAGCGATGAGGGAGGGGAGGAGTATCCTGTTGAAAAAGCCTGTGTGCTTCATGGGTTTTAAGTATATAATCCTGATAGCTATTCGGAACCCTTATTGGGGTTGATATTGAGCGAAGCCAACATCAAGAGGATTTCCTGTCATGAGGTTCGCCATATTGTATCCCGAGAAGCATCACAAAATCAGAGAAACGGAGAACCCTTTAGCGTTTCTATTACATTCCCGGATTCACATATACAGGTTTGAGGGTTTGTCTTACAGTGTCAAAGATTATATATCCGCCAGGGTGTTTCCCCCGGGTAACTGCCGGACATATTACAGCTTTGTGATGCATCTTAACTTTTATGGTTTCCTCCTCGGCATGCGTCCATAATAATTTGTTAACCATGATACAGCCGGGCGGGTGCGAATGTCCTAAGAAAGACATTCGGCAATTGTTGTCTTTCATAAATCGTAAATGCTCTTTGATCTCCAGTCCGTTGAAAGGGAACCATTTCCCAACGCCACTCATATCGGGATGAAAAAAGTGAGAGAAAAGATATTTTCGATTGTCATCAATTAGGGTTTCCCATTCCTTAAGGTTTTGAAGAAAATCCATGTTTTTATCACTGAGCTTCGGAAGAATTTCATCCTGGTAAAGCCATACTCTGTTTTTTGTCATTTGCAACCTGTCGGCCAGGGTGAGTTCATACCAGTTGTCGGGCATCCTTTTCATAATATGATAGGAAGGCAGGCGCCGCGCAGTGAAAAGATCGTGGTTGCCTGCAACAACAATATCTGCGTTTTTTCTCAAAAGGTCAATGCATGCATTGGCATCGGGCTTGTGGCCGTAAAACAGGGGGCTGAAACCGGTAATATCGCCAAGGCATACCACCTTGTCAATGTTCTGCATGGAATGGAATACCTTTTCAAGGCTTACAATATCTTCGTGTATGTCGGTGAGAATGGCGATTTTCATTGTAGTAGGTGGTATTAAGATGGATTATTCGGGTCGTCCTGTTTATATAGAGAAAACCTTTGCCTTTTCTTTTTTCTGCGTCAGCAATGATACCACAACCACCATGGCAAACGACAGGGGTATGGATATAATGCCCGGGTTATCAAAGGGTATTGGAGCATTTTCCGGAAGCAAGCCATAGCGTTCGAACATGCTGGGAGAAAGCAGGATTATCGTCACAGAAGATATTATCCCAGTTACAATGGATGCAGCAATTCCTCTGGAAGTGGTTTTTGACCAGAAAATCACAGCGAGGATAGAGGGCAGGTTGGCAGAAGCTGCTACCGCGAATGCCAGTCCTACCAGGAATGAAACATTCATCCCCTGGAAAAGAATCCCGAGGATGATGGCAAAAATTCCCACTCCGAAGGCTGCCAGTTTTCCTGCCTTTACTTTTTGCCTGTCTGTCATCTGCACCTTAAGATACATATCCACAAAGTCATGGGCTATGGCTCCCGACGAAGCTACAATCAGACCGCTAACGGTACCCAGCACGGTGGCAAAAGCGATGGCAGAAATGATGGAAAAAATTCCAACACCAAAGGATTTTGCCAGCAATGGACTGGACATATTACTGCTCTCCAGGTCGTTTACCCCTCCCACCATAGAACCCAAACCAAGATAAAGAGTCAGGATATAGAAGAAGCCAATGGCAGCGATGGCCACGATGGTTGATTTCCTGGCAGCCCGCTGGCTTGGAACTGTATAATAGCGAATCAGTATATGGGGTAGAGCAGATGTGCCGAAAAACAAAGCCAACATCAGGGACAGAAAATTGATCTTATCCCAGAAAGTACCATCATCTCCTACTTTGAGCATAAGGCCGGGTTTGAGAACACTAGTACCCGCTGTGGGTTGCTGATAAAAAACCGTTACCCTGTCTCCTTCAAAATCAAAAATGGTTCTCTTGAAAATTACCACTTCGCTTTCTTCCAGGACACTCAAAAATTCGAATGGACCCAGAGGGCCTGTTTCTTCAACTTCTTCGCCCCTATAGATGATTTTACTCATGTGTCCTACCTGGTAAAATCGTTCTTCTGATTTAGGCGCACCATTGTATAGTCTTTCTCCCTCTGCTGTGAGGGTTATGCTGAGTGCTTCTGAAAGTATGGGTGTGCCCGTTTCAGAAGTCGTAAGTCTGAACCATGTATCATAAGAGCCATCGTTTAGTATTACAAAAACCTCATCGCCATGCTTTATCTGGCCGCTTATGTAAAACTGCTCACTTTCTATGGCAATAACCTGGTCATTGCTCAGGGTGGCAGGTATTTCTGCAAATTGATGGTAATCTTCAGTGGGCTTGAGACTGAATCCATTGTTGAGGATATATCCTGTGAGGATGGTGGCGAAGATTATCAGTAAAGCCCCTTTGATAAACTGCACAAAAGTGGTGGAGGTCATACCGGCGGTGGCCACAATATAAATTACGATGGCACCTACAATGGTAACACCGGCCCAGTGAGGAAGTCCGAGCAAAGGCACCACCAGGTCTCCGGCTCCCACCATCTGGGGAATGAGATAGAAAATGGAAACAATGAGTGTGCTGATGGATGCGGTAAGCTTGATGGCCCGTGAGTTGAATTTTGCATCAAGTGCATCGGTAAAAGTATATTTGCCCAGTCGTTTGAGTGGTTCGGCCACCAGAAACAATGCAACAACCCAACCTGCCAGATAGCCCACGGAATAAATAAAACCATCGAATCCGGCATAAGCGATCATTCCTGAGATTCCCAGGAAAGAAGCGGCCGAGAGATAGTCGCCCGCAAAGGCAACCCCGTTTACACCCCAGTGTATATTGCCTCCGGCAGCATAATAGCTGGCAGCAGATTTTGTTTTGGCTCCGAAATAAAAGGACAGCCCCAGCACAGCGGCAACAAATATTAAAAATATTACAATTGCCCAAACAGAAACATCGTATATCATTTGCGGGCCTCTCTTTCCATTTTGTCTTCCATATGAGTGCAAACAAGACTGTATACATAACCCATTACAATGGCCAGAATAATCAATCCTATTCCGTATACCACTGCCAGATTGAGTCCGACAATTACTTTGATGCTTAAAAGATGCGTGTAACTAAGCCCGATAATTACAAAGCCGGCATAAATAACGGCATAAACAAAGAAGAGAATCAGACCCAGCTTTGTTTTTTGTTTGGAAGCAT
>RECE01000198.1 GCA_007694165.1 Bacteroidota bacterium | reverse complement strand
CCTCACTGCCCATTTCAGCCTCAACACATACACCATCACCGTAAATGCAGCACCATCAGCAGGCGGAACAGTATCCGGCGGTGGCAGTTATGACCATGGTCAAACTGCTACCCTCTCTGCCACTCCGGCTAGCGGGTACACCTTTGTCAACTGGACTGAAAACGGAAATGTGGTTTCCACACAACAAAGCTTTTTATTCAATGTAACCGGCAACAGGAACCTCACTGCCAACTTCAGCATGGAAGCATACACCGTTGCACTGACAGCAAACCCTGCAAACGCCGGTACACTAACCGGTGGCGGAAACTACAACCATGGGCAGACGGCAACCTTAACAGCTACACCTTCTGCAGGCTACACCTTTGTCAACTGGACCGAAAACGGCGATGCAGTTTCCAACTATCCAGGTTACTCCTTTACCGTAACCGGCAACAGGAATCTTACAGCCCATTTCAGTCTCAACACATACACCATCACTGTAAATGCAGAACCATCAGAAGGCGGAGCAGTATCCGGCGGTGGCAGTTATGACCATGGTCAGACTGCTACCCTCTCTGCCATTCCGGCAAGCGGACACACGTTTCTTTACTGGACAAAAAACGGAAATATTATTGCTGAAGAAACAGAGTATGTTTTCGCGGTAACCGAAAGCAGTACCATTACAGCACACTTCGAAACCAGCAACTACACTATTTCCCTGGAAGCCTCACCGGCAGCAGGTGGTTCTGTAATTGGAAGCGGAATTTACAACCCCGGAGAAACCGTAGCAGTTACCGCTATTGCGAATCCGGATTTTGTATTCATTTTCTGGACAGAAAATGGTGAAGTTGTCTCTTTTGATGAACAATATTCATTTATTGCCAATGGCAACCGTCATCTCAGTGCTGTATTTGAAAGCACCCTTGCATTGTATACCATTAAAGCTAAATCCAACCCTGCCGGCTTTGCGATAATCACCGGAGCGGGATATTACACAGAAAATGATTGGGTTGTACTCAATATTAACCCTATTGACGAAAGTGCCGTTTTTGTTGGATGGGAAATAAACGGCAATATAGTTAGCAGAGACGAACAGTATCGGTTTATAGCTTCAAACGACATGCATGTAATCGCACAGTTTACGCATAATCAAAGAATCTTCAGTGTAGAGGCAGCAAGCATCTTCAATGATGTTTTGATAAAGGGGACAGGAAACTATCCCGAAAAGGAGAATGTAATTCTGGAGGTTTTCCAACCGGATAATCTGAAGTTCATTGGGTGGAGGAATGCGGCAGGACAAATCGTTTCCAGAAGCAACCCCTATTCCTTTGATGTAAACAGAGATGTCTGGCTGGAAGTCCTGCTGGAGCTTAAAACCGAAGAAGAGATGTTCAGGGAAGAAACCGTAACCATTTACCCCAACCCAACAGACGGAAGGTTTTATGTCAATGTAGAAAATCCTTATGAGCTGGAAATCAGGGATACTTCAGGGTTGCTGGTATGGCGTCAAAGTCTCGAACCCGGAGACAATTTTGTGGATATTGCCTACCTGCCTCTTGGCATGTATCTTCTCAATCTTTATGACACGGAAAAAACCATTTCAAGAAAAATAATATTGAAATAAAAACGTGTTTTTTCTCGAAATTTCGTCCAGGCAAGCCATTTATCACTGCAATATTATCAATAATTGGAAAAGGAGCTCCCCCCGGAGCTCCTTTTTTCATTCGTTCAGCACCGCTAAACAACTGTCAGTTAGCACATATATTCTTTTTTGATCCTATGTTGAATGTATTTATAATAATCCTAAAAATTTTCCTATTTTTGAAAACAAAACTTTATTTTTGGCCTCAAGGCAAAACAAGCTATAAATTGATTCAATGCAGATAAACCTTTTCCACAATGGGAAGCTTATATTTGCGTTATTAAAATAACAAAACATCAAACCCGCGGAGCAGTGGCAGACAGTCTGATAATTATTCCCACGTATAAAGAGAAAGAGAATATTGAAAGGATAATCCGAAAGATTTTTTCATTGAAAAAGGCTTTCCATATCCTTGTGATTGACGACAGCTCTCCTGATGGCACTGCAGACATAGTAAAAAACCTCATCCCCGAGTTTTCTCAGCGTCTTCATATAGAAAGCCGCAAAGGTAAGTTAGGCCTTGGCACAGCATATATCCATGGATTCAAATGGGCATTGCGCCGCGATTACCAGTACATCTTTGAAATGGATGCCGATTTCTCGCACAATCCTGACGATCTGCCACGCCTTTATGAAACCTGTGCTATAGATGGGTATGATTTGGCTATTGGCTCAAGATATATTCATGGTGTTAATGTTATAAACTGGCCCATGGGTAGGGTGCTGATGTCTTATTACGCATCTGCTTATGTTCGCTTTATAACCAGGATGAAAGTGCGCGACACAACAGCAGGTTTTAAATGTTACCGCCGCGAAGTCCTGGAAGCTATCAATCTTGATAAAATAAAGTTTACGGGTTATGCCTTCCAGATTGAAATGAAATTTATTACCTGGAAACTGGGTTTTAAAATAAAAGAGATTTCTATTATTTTCACCGACCGTACCCGCGGGGTTTCCAAAATGAGCAAAGGTATTTTTAAAGAAGCAGTGCTGGGAGTTATCACACTGCGAATGAAAAGCATTTTTGGCCGCTACAAAAAATTTCGTGGCAGCAATGTATGATCAACCCTAACTTTCCTCAATAAATTTTTCTTGCTATGTCTACCACTCTGATCATAAACGCACGCATTGTTAATGAAGGTCAGGTAAGACCCGGTTCCCTTTACATTGAAGACGACCTGATTGCTGACATCAGCGATGACCCCTCGCCCGAAATGTATCGCCGGCAAGCCGATAGAATTGTTGATGCAAAAAATTGTTTTCTGCTTCCCGGTATCATTGACGATCAGGTGCATTTCAGAGAGCCTGGGCTCACACAGAAAGCAGATATATCAACAGAATCAAGAGCTGCTGTGGCAGGAGGGATCACCTCCTTTATGGAAATGCCCAATACCAATCCACCCTGCACAACCCTGGATTTGCTTGAAAAGAAATTTGCTTTGGCTGCCCAAAAAAGCAGTGCCAATTTCTCCTTCTACATGGGCGCCAGTAATGACAATGCAGAGGAACTGGAGAAAATAAACCCTGAAAAAATTTGTGGCATCAAGGTGTTTATGGGGTCATCTACCGGCAATATGCTGGTTGACAATGAACAGGTTCTGGAAAGGATTTTTGCAACAGCCAAAACACTGGTGGCTACCCACTGTGAGGATGAATCTACCATTCAGGCCAACCTGCAGAAGTTCAAACAGCTCCATGGTGAAAACATTCAACCCCGGCATCATCCCATGATTCGCAGCCATGAAGCCTGCCTGTTATCATCACAAAAAGCAGCAGAACTGGCCAGGAAACACAATACCCGATTACATATTCTACACTTATCTACCGCAGATGAAGTAAACTTGTTTGACAACCAAACGCCCCTGGAAAACAAAATGATTACCGGAGAGGTGTGCGTGCACCACTTGTGGTTTACCGATAAGGATTACCTTACCAAAGGAAATTTAATAAAATGGAACCCTGCAGTGAAAGGGTTGGATGACCGGGAGCGATTATGGGAGGCATTGCTTGATGGCACCCTTGATGTTGTAGCAACCGATCATGCGCCTCATCTGCTGGCAGAAAAGCAAAACCCTTACCTTTCAGCGCCTTCGGGAGGTCCGCTGGTGCAACATAGCCTGCAGGTTATGGCTGATGCGTTAACTTTGCGTAATTTGCCCATACACCTTTTGGTTAAATGGATGTGCCACAACCCTGCATTGTGCTTTAATATTAAAAAGCGTGGTTTTATAAGGAAAGGATATTATGCCGATTTGGTCATACTCGATCCTGAACAAAAATACACCGTTACCAGTGAAAATATTTTGTATAAATGCGGATGGTCTCCTTTTGAAAACCACACCTTCAGCACAACCCCTACACATACTTTTGTAAATGGAAAGCTTGTATGGGAAAATGGAAAACTTGATGAGTCCGTCAAAGGAGTGGCACTGGAGTTTAACAGACAGGCATAAAGTCTTTTACAATCATCTTGCAACAAAGCAATTCGGATAAGCAAGCTGTAAGATTATCCTGAGGGTATCCTGAAAGGTATCAGGGAGTTTTTTTCTTTCTGCCATAGGCAAAAAAAACGCCTGCCAGTACTAGCATGATCAATCCCATTAGCAGGAAACTGTGATTAATACTACTGATTTTAATGAGGGGCTGCACTGCCACCGGAGAAAGAAACATCCCCAGAAACAACGATGAATTAAGATATCCTACAAATCTCCCACGCAAGGATGGAGGGGCAGAAGATATCAGCCAAAGGTTTATGTTGGGCATCATCATCCCAAAACCCAGGCCCGTGACAGCAATACCTGCTATCATCAAGATATAAGAACCTCCAAGGCTTATGATGAAAAAGCCCGTAAATATAATAACATATACCAGACCCATAATAGTGCCGAAGCCAAGCCGACGCTTTATTCTGCTGTAATTAAGAGAGGTTGTAACTGAAGCGACATTCACAAAAGCAATGGCAAATCCTATTTCAGCATTGGAAACCCCTTCCATAGAACTTAACATAAAAGGCATCTGCACCGGTATCATATAAAAGACAATGGCAGAAAAAAATGCGATTGCACAAATCCAGAGAACTTTTGCAGGAACAAAATTGGCCTCTTTTTTTCCTGAACCTTTCATTGGGGGTGAAGCTTTGTGCTTTATTTTTTCAGGCTCATAAACAGATATGAGGGCCATAATCCATACCAGCAAAGACGAGACATAGATGAGAAAAGGCATTCGCCAGTGAATATCTGCCAGAATACCCCCGGAAGAGATAAAAACAAGCCCCCCTAAACCGGCAAACGCAGCCTGGGTGCCAACAAACCGGCTTCTCTCCTCCCCTTCAAAGTAATCACCTATCAGAGTAATGACTGCGGTAACAATACCTCCAACCGCAATACCCAAAAATGCTCTTCCCACCAGGATAGCAGGCAAAGTATTAAGATATAAACCGGAAGTACCCGCAATGGCATAAAGCACAAGAGATACAAGCAATACCCTCTTTCGTCCCGACTTATCAATAAGATACCCTGCCAAAGGAGCCAGGATGGCCATGAAAAGGGCCGGCAAAGTCAATACCAGGCGACTTAATAACTCTACCCCCTGCACATGACTAAAGTCACGGCTTATCTGAGGCAATGCCGGCGCGATGATGGCTCCGGCCATTACGGTTAAAGTACTTGCGATAAGAAGGGTTGCCTTAAGTAATCCCTTTCCTTTTTCCTTCATGGATTGAATTTCAGGTTGCCGGCAAAATATTAGCTGCTGATTATCAGGGATAGCTCTTTAACTGCGTTGAGGGCCTGATTGAGATAATCCTCCTTTTCCTGTTCAGTAATATTGTGGATGGAAGAAAAATAGAGTTGTGATGCAACGTTAATACCACAAAAACCAAAAACGCCTTCTACATTGATAAGATTCATAGCCTGAAACATACCTTTTTCATATTCCGAACGTGATTGCCCCAGAGAATTCATTACTATTACATTCTTCCCTGTAAGCAAAGGATAAACCCCTTTGCCATTGGATTTGTAGGCAAACCCCCATGAAAAGACCTTGTCGATATACCCTTTTACGATGGCAGGCATGCCTCCCCACCAAACGGGATAAATAAAAATCATAGCATCAGCCCAGCTTACAAACGACTGTTCCTTCTCTATATCAGCAGGGATATTGCCGGAAGAAATCATTTCAAAATCTTTGGTGCGCAAAACCGGATCAAAATCGAGCTGATACAGATCGCGAACTACCAACTCATGTCCATTGTGCAGCAAACTATCTTTTAACTTCTCCAGAAGCTGCCAGTTGAAATTCCCCTCATGATGGTTACTATAGATAATTAATACCTTCATCTGCTCTTACTTAGTAAATTTTTACTTTTATTGTTTTATTTTTTCTGCTTATGTTCTGATTAGGTTTGGATTTTCGGACCTGGTACCCGGGTTTAAATAAAGCGCCTGTAGCATGTATTGTATGTTTTGGGATTCTCATTTCCATCCCGGGCATACAGCATTCCAATTTGAACACTAGAATAATCATACAATATACAACAAGCGAAATCTTTTCCTGAATTGGCAGGTCTGTATATACCTATCTCAAGCAACAGAATCGCACGGCATTTGTTCAGGATTGATGGAACCCTCTTAAACAAAAATATTGTTTTAGTTTTCTTTATTGAACTGTTAAATGATTTCAACCATATTCGCAAACGAAAACATTCGGAATTTGTCAATATAATTTGCTTCCTGAAACAATTTTCCCGGCATACCAACCTAATGGCAATAGAAGGTTCAGGCAACAACCATACCTGATTCTAAACCGTTATACATATCGTTTCAGGTATTTTCAGCAGGGTATTTTTGCCAGGATGGCAAACAAAAGGATAGGAAAGAGACACATCAGAACGGACCCG
Organism: Bacteroidota bacterium; assembly: GCA_007694165.1. Taxonomy (GTDB): domain Bacteria; phylum Bacteroidota; class Bacteroidia; order Bacteroidales; family UBA7960; genus SKVR01. Next base: position 24,636 of record RECE01000198.1, on the reverse strand, counting down.
CTGTTTCATCCTTAAAGCTACGAAATTCTTATCAGGTGAAAAACCCAAATCATATTAAAGAAATTTTTCAATTTTTGGATTTTCATCAGCGTTTTATTGTTTATATTTGGTCTAAATAAAAACAAGGTGCAGCAAAAGAATTTAGCTGCTGATTGAATGATATTTAGAGAATAAAACAACATCAAAAATTAAAATAGTTTATATAGATATGAGAAAAAACATAATAACCTCGGCAATGGTATTAGGAACGCTGACTTTACAGGCAGGTTCCTTTTCGTACGTTGTAAAAACCCATACAATGAATTTATCGGACGGCAAACAGATTGAAATCTTGTTGCAACAGGAAGTTACTGATGAAGATTTGCATTACAAACTGGAAAACAAGCAAGCCCAGCTATCCCGGGAAATTTTGAGTCATGAAAAAATGTTGCAGATACTGAACAAGGTAAGAAAAGACGAAAAAGAAGTTAATGAAGAACTAAGTATTTAATTTGCACCATTAAAATACAAACTCCAAAGAAATGCCGGGCCTGTGTCCGGCATTTCTTTTTGCTGTCTGCATCAAAGCTGAAAACGAAACAAAGTAGAGCATTCAATCGTTACTATGGATTGAACAACTTATACAATGCATAAAAAAAACCATTATCGACAGTAAAAGACAAAACCAGCATATTTATTCAATACGGCCATGGAGGAACAAAGCAAAAGCGTTGAAAGACTAAATTATGTGGTGAAAACCATAGAAAAATACATAATCAAAACCCTGATAGGTTTGATGTCACTATTGCTGATAATTGCAACCTTACAATTAGCATACATGGTTGTTATGAGCATAGTAGAATCCGAAGTATTTATTCTTGACCTTGATGTGATGATGGATCTTTTCGGGGTATTCCTATTGGTGCTTATTGGGATTGAATTGCTCGATACCATTAAAGTATATTTCAAAAAGCACGAAATTCACGTTGAGGTAGTAATCCTTGTAGCTTTGATTGCTATAGCCAGGAAGGTTATCCTGATGGATTTTGAAAAATACACCGGTTTTGAAATCCTCGGAATTGCAGCCATTGTCATTTCACTGGCATTGGGTTACTATTTTATCAAAAAGGCGGGTGGATGCGGTTTCTGGCCAAAAGAGAAAGAAACGGTAAAGGATATTGTCATAGAAGAACAGGAGTTTGATCCTGCAAGCAACGCGAAAATTACAGAACGAAAAAAAACATTGAAAGAAACACAAAACCAGTCCAGTATAGAGCCTGAAAATCCCCAGACTTACACCGGCCCAAAAGATAAAATGGCAGAAAAACGCAATCTTACGGGGGATGATGAAAAATCAAAAAACACTGATTAGGCAAAGAAAAACACAAATACAACCACAATTTACATCTGTTTACCCAACGGCCTCATGATTCAATCCATTAAATCATAGTTTTTTAGCCGGTAAATTAAACTGTTTTTTGCATCCTTTTTGACAATCTTTTCTTACTTTCGCAATCGGAAAAACAAGCCCCGTTACTGCTGTGTAAATCTTTTGCTGCCTATACACAGCCTTTTGTAACCATGACGGGGCTTCTCGCTTTTTATTTTCATCCTAACAGCAATTGTAATATGACCGCGGTTGAAGCAACTACCAAATACATCTTCGTTACAGGAGGTGTAACATCATCTTTGGGAAAAGGTATCATTTCAGCATCATTGGCCAAACTCTTACAGGCCAGGGGATACACTGCCACCATTCAAAAGCTCGATCCCTACATCAATATTGACCCCGGTACGCTTAACCCTTACGAACATGGAGAGTGTTACGTAACAGAGGATGGAGCTGAAACGGACCTCGACCTGGGACATTACGAACGATTCCTTAATGTTCCCACTTCGCAAGCCAACAATGTCACCACGGGTCGTATTTACCAATCGGTAATAAATAAAGAACGCAGGGGAGATTATCTTGGTGAAACCGTTCAGGTTATTCCACATATTACAGATGAGATAAAACACTCTATAAAATTGCTGGGTGAAAATAACCAGTTTGATTTTGTCATTACCGAAATTGGCGGAACCGTAGGCGATATAGAATCCCTTCCCTACGTGGAGGCCATTCGTCAGCTGCGCTGGGAGCTGGGCATCCGCTGCGTTGTAATACATCTTACCCTGGTTCCTTATCTTGCAGCTGCCAAGGAGTTAAAGACAAAGCCCACTCAGCATTCTGTAAAAACCATGCAGGAATATGGTGTGCAACCCGACATCCTGGTTTGCCGCACTGAAAGACCCCTGAATGACGGTATCAGAAATAAAATTGCCCAGTTTTGCAATGTAAGCCCTGCAGCAGTTATCGAATCTATTGATACAGACAGCATTTACAAAGTACCCGTGCTCATGCGGGAGGAAAAACTCGACCTGCAGGTTTTAAAGAAAACTCGCATGTCGGCCAACTGCATGCCCGAGCTGCATGCCTGGGAGTTGTTTCTTGACAGGCTGCAAAATCCCTTGAGTACAGTAAAGATAGCCCTGGTAGGGAAATATGTTGAGCTCATGGACGCCTACAAGTCTATCATTGAATCGCTCATTCATGCCGGCACTTCCAACGTATGCAAGGTAGACCTGAAGATGATTCACTCCGAGCAGGTAAACGAAGGGAATGTTTCAAAAATTCTTGCCGGTATCTCGGGGATCATTGTTGCACCGGGATTTGGAGAGAGAGGGTTTGAAGGAAAAATTGCCGCCATAAAGTATGCCCGAACAGAAAAAATTCCCTTCCTGGGCATTTGCTTAGGCATGCAATGCGCTACCATTGAATTTGCCCGCAATGTTTTAGGGATGAAAGATGCACACTCCACCGAAATGGTTCCTTCCACACCACACCCTGTTATCGACATTATGGAAGAACAGAAAAAAGTAAGCCTGAAAGGTGGAACGATGAGACTTGGGGCCTATGAATGCAAACTTAAGAACGATACCAGGGCATACAACATTTACTCCAAGCAGTTTATTTCTGAAAGACACAGGCATCGCTTTGAGTTTAACAACAAATACCTGGAACTTTTTGAAAACAAAGGAATGATAGCTTCGGGAATAAATCCCGGGTCAAACCTGGTGGAAATCGTTGAACTGACAGACCATCCATGGTTTGTTGGCGTACAGTTTCACCCCGAATACAAAAGCACAGTTGCCAGTCCACACCCGCTTTTCGTAGATTTCGTGAAGGCTGTAATGGATTTTGACAATCATAAACAAGGATTGTAGAACATTTTGTACTTTTGCAGCATTGTTTTCCCGAATATGCAATAAAGAATTTTTTCTACATAAACATCAATCATAATCACCACAAAGAATGAACAGAGATAATATTATTGGTCTTATTCTTATTTTCGCAATCCTTATTGGTTTTGGAATTCTTAATTCTCCTTCCGAAGAGGAAAGGCAGGATATGCAACGCAGGCAAGACAGCATTGTTGCTGCCCGCCAGGCAGAACAGGAGAGAATACGAGACGCCGAACGCACCGCCGATACCCTTGCTGAGTATGAATATGAGTTGCCAGATGGAGTAAAACCTGACAGTGCAATACAAGATTCCGTTCGCGATGCAGCTATCCGCGACAGAATGGGCTTTTTTGCCGGAGCTGCACAGGGAGACAATGACCTTATCACCCTTGAAAGTGATATCATGAAGATCAAACTTTCAAGAAAAGGGGGGCATATTCACTCCGTTGAACTCAAAGAGTTTCAATCGTGGGAGAAAGAACCTGTGATCCTTTTCTCGGGCGATGAGAATGTTTTCAACATTCAGTTCTACTCTGCCAACCGGCTGATTTCAACCAGCGACTTGTTTTTCAGCCCACAGGTCAAAACTTTCCACTCCAAAGAAAACAACCATGTTCGTATTGCCGATAATGACTCTGTGGTAGTAGCCATGCGCGTGTATCCGGACAATCACAGCCCTGAATCTCCCAGGTATTTTGAGTTTGAGTACACCCTGCGCGGCAACGATTACATGATTGACCTTAACATCAATACGGTGGGTATGCAGGATGTAATCGCATCCAACATTACCATGCTCAACCTGGACTGGCAGGCTGATTTGCCCAGGATGGAAAAAAGCCGTAAAAATGAAATGAACGTTACCACTATTTATTATAAGTATTTTAATGATGATGTGGACAACCTGAGAGAAACCCGCGATGCCACCGAAAATCTTCGCACAAGTGTAAAGTGGATTTCATTCAAGCAACAGTTTTTCACCTCGGTACTTATTGCCGGCAACAGTTTTAGCAGTGCTGTGGTTAGCACAAGTTCCTACGAAGACGAACAGGATCAACGGCTCAAAAGAATGAGTGCAAACATCGACATCCCATACAACAGCCGGGAAAACAATACCATCCCCATGCACTTTTACTTTGGCCCCAACCACTTTAACACCCTCATAGCCTATGACCTGAAGCTGGAGGAGCAGATTCCGCTGGGATGGGTGCTTTTCAGATTGATCAACCGCTATTTTGTAATCCCGGTATTTAATTACCTGGACAGCTTTAACCTCAATTACGGTATCATTATACTTATTCTTACCGTTATATTAAAACTTATCCTGTTTCCCATTGCATACAAAACCTATCTTTCTTCAGCCCGTATGAGGGTCTTGAAGCCTGATATTGAGGAGCTCACCAAGAAGTTTCCCAAAAAGGAAGATGCCATGAAAAAGCAGCAAGCTCAAATGGCATTGTATAAAAAAGCAGGAGTAAATCCCATGGCCGGCTGTGTGCCTATGCTTTTGCAGTTCCCATTCCTCATTGCCATGTTCAGGTTCTTCCCTGCATCCTTTGAACTCAGGCAGGAAGGATTTCTTTGGGCCGATGACCTTTCTTCTTATGATTCCATCATGGAACTCCCCTTTACCATTCCCTGGTATGGAGACCATGTGAGTTTATTCACCCTGCTTATGGCTGCTTCAACAGTAATGTATACTCATATGAACAGCCAGATGATGAATACAGGTACGCAAATGCCAGGCATGAAAACCATGATGTACTTTATGCCTGTTATGCTCCTGTTTATCTTCAACAGTTTTGCCTCAGGCCTGAGTTATTATTACTTCCTGGCCAATGTCATTACCTTCATCCAGATGTACGCTTTCCGTTTTATGATTGACGAAGATAAGATCCGAATCAAAATTGATGAAAATAAGAAAAAGCCGGTTAAAAAGTCTAACTGGCAAAAAAGGCTGGAAGACATGGCCAAACAGCAACAACAAAAGAAACGCAAATAATACCCACAATTTAGTCTGCCCCGGTTTTTAAAGCCGGGGCAGATTTCTGTAGTTACAAGATCGCTATCAATTATAACCTCAATCAGATTTTTAATGGACAGTTCGGCACTTTATAATGTTTCTCCTGTTGATGGCAGATATCAATCAAAAACCATTGAACTTCAAAAGTATTTCAGCGAATATGCACTGATACAATACAGGGTTTTTGTAGAACTGGAATATTTTATTGCTCTGTGCAAAGAAGGATTGCCTGAGCTGTCAGAAATTACTGAGCAACATTTTACAGCCATACGCAATATTTACCATGATTTCGATGGTAACGATGCGCTGCGGATCAAAGAGATTGAAGCCGTAACCAATCACGACATAAAAGCAGTAGAATATTATGTGAAGGAGAAGTTTGATGCAATCGGTCTTTCAGCCTACAAAGAGTTTATTCATTTTGGTCTGACATCTCAGGATATCAACAACACTGCCGTACCCCTTTCACTCAAAGAAAGCATCACTGAAGTTATGGTTCCTCAGCTGGACCTTTTGCTGAGCACCTTAAAAGCAATGGCAAAAGAATGGCTGGAGGTGCCCATGCTTGCCCACACACACGGACAACCCGCTTCACCCACAACGGTAGGAAAAGAAATTTTCGTTTTTCATTACCGCATCGAAAGACAAATCAATCAATTGCTTGCCATGCATTTTCCTGCCAAGTTCGGAGGTGCAACGGGCAATTTTAACGCGCACAGGGTTGCCTACCCTAATACTGACTGGAACAGTTTTGCAGACCAGTTTGTCAATAAAACCCTGAAGCTTAAACGTTCAGAAGTAACTACACAGATAGAGCACTATGATTGCCTGGCCTCCATCTTTGACGGGCTCAAAAGGATTTGCACCATTATTATTGATTTGAACCGTGATTCATGGGCGTACATTTCCATGAACTATTTCAAGCAAAAAATCAAAGAAGGAGAAGTGGGCTCATCAGCCATGCCTCACAAGGTAAATCCCATCGATTTCGAAAACTCAGAAGGGAATGCAGGCATTGCCATCGCCTTGTTTGAGCATCTTTCTGCCAAATTGCCAATTTCCAGGCTCCAAAGAGACCTCACTGATTCAACAGTTCTCCGGAATATAGGAGTACCCCTTGCACATATGCTCATTGCCATCAAAGCCACACAAAAGGGACTGGGCAAGTTGATTCTCAATACTGAAAAAATCAATCAGGACCTGGAAGAAAACTGGATGGTTGTGGCAGAAGCCATCCAAACAGTGCTTCGGAAAATCAATTACCCTGAGCCTTATGAAAAACTCAAAGAACTAACCCGCACCAACCAGGCCATAACCAGGAATACCATTCACTCTTTTATTCAGTCTCTTGAAGTAACCGACCCTGTAAAAGAATCGCTCATGACTATCACACCCTATAATTATACCGGTATTTTGCCCAGGATTGACTGATGCAGCAATAAAAATGTTGCTAAAAACAACGTTTTTTCTGCTGAGCACCCCCATCATATAACCCGATACATCCAATATGGAGAATTACAATAAAATTTTAGCCTATATAAAACCTTACTGGTCAAAGGTATCTCTCAACGTTTTTTTCAACTTTCTGTCTGTTGTTTTTAATGTTTTTTCCGTCACCATGATTATTCCCGTGCTGGGAATATTATTTGAAACCCAGCCGGTGGTTACCGAAAGTATGCCTTTTGCCTTTAGTGCAGAAGTACTCAAAAACAACTTTTACTACTATATCAGCCAGATGATGATTACCCTGGGAAGCTCCAATGCGCTTATTGTAGTTGGGTTGTTTGCCATAGTAATGAGCTTCTTTAAAAACAGCTTTAAGTACCTGGCCATGTATCATCTTGCATGGCTCAGAAACACGGTGGTAAAAGACATTCGGAATGATTTGTACGATAAATCCCTTGAGCTACCCCTCTCTTACCATTCCAGTGAAAAAAAAGGGGACCTGATCAGCCGCATGACCAGTGATGTTCAGCAAATTGAGCACAGTGTAATCAGCTCCCTGGAAATGATTTTCAGAGAGCCTATCACTATCCTGGTTTTACTGGGAACACTTTTATTGATAAGCCCATCGCTTACTTTGGTGGTTTTTATCCTGTTGCCTGTAAGCGGTTTTATTATCGGACGTATAGGTAAAACCCTCAGGGCTACTGCTCTGAAAGGACAGAATAAACTCGGACTTATCTTATCAGTGCTGGAAGAGACTCTGTCCGGAATCAGGGTTATCAAAGCCTTTAATGCAGAAAAAAAAATGCAGGAACGCTTTTTCAGTCTCAACAGCTTTTACACCCTGATCATGACCAAAATGTACAGGAAGCAATACCTTGCTTCTCCCATCAGCGAGTTTCTGGGTACGGCAGTGGTGGTAATCATTGTCTGGTATGGTGGGTCACTGGTTCTGAGTGCCGAAAGCAGCCTGAGCCCACAAAGTTTTATTGCTTACCTGATTCTGTTTGCTCAAATCATCAATCCTGCCAAATCTTTTTCCACGGCGTACTATAATGTTTTAAAAGGGATGGCCTCTGCCGACAGAATTGAAGACATTATGAAGGCCGAAATAAAGATCAAAGACACTGAAAATGCCAGGGAAATAAAGTCCTTCGACCAATCCATTGAATTCAAAAATGTGAGTTTCCGTTATGCCAGCGAACCTGTACTCAACGGAGTTAACCTGATTATCCCCAAAGGAAAAACCATTGCACTGGTGGGGCAGTCGGGAGCAGGAAAATCAACACTGGTAGACCTGATACCCCGGTTTTATGATGTAACAGAAGGGGATATCCTGGTAGATGGCGTCAACATCAGGGATTTGAAACTGAAAAACCTCAGGGCTTTGATGGGCAACGTGAGCCAGGAAGCAATCCTTTTTAACGATACCTTTTTCAACAACATCGCTTTTGGAGAATACAATATTGCCGAAGAGGATGTGATCATAGCAGCTAAAATTGCCAATGCTCACGAATTTATTGAAAAAACACCCCTGGGTTATTATACCAATATCGGAGACAGGGGAAACAAACTATCAGGCGGACAACGCCAGAGACTCAGCATTGCCAGGGCCGTGCTTAAAAATCCGCCCATTCTTATCCTGGACGAGGCAACCTCAGCACTGGATACAGAATCAGAAAAGCTGGTGCAGGAAGCGCTGAGCAATGTAATGAAAAACAGAACCTCCATCGTTATTGCCCACAGACTATCTACTGTAGTAAATGCCGATACCATTTGTGTGATGCATGATGGAGAAATTGTGGAGAGGGGCAACCATGAGCAGTTGCTTGCAAAGGATGGGTACTACAAAAAACTTCATAGCCTGCAAATGTTTGCAGAATAAAATCATTGATTATTTTTGTGTAACAAAACATAAATCAAACCATTTAAAATCAATCAAACTCTAGTAACATGGATTTAAGTAAAATAATGGCAATTTCCGGGAAAAGTGGTTTGTTTAAAATCGTTTCCCAGTCGCGTGGAAGTATTATTGTTGAATCTCTGGCTGATGGCAAAAAAATGCCGGTCTTTGCGACCCACCGGTCATCTGTCCTGGAAGATATCAGCATGTTTACCAATACTGAGGATGTTCCTTTGAAGGAAGTATTGTGGAGTATTTACCAGAAGGAAGACGGGAAAGCTTTGTCAATAGATCTCAAAGCCGAAGGAGACCACCTGAAGGAGTATTTTGAAACCATTCTCCCGGATTATGATCAGGAAAGAGTTTATGCCAGCGACATCAAAAAATTATTTGTATGGTACAACCTTTTGCTTGAGCATGATTTGATCAGTGAACCCATAGCTGAGGAGAACGAGGAAGAGAAGACTGAATCGGGTGAAACTGAAGCCAAAGAAGTAACCTCTGAGGAAGCTCCAAAAACCAAAGCAACCCAAAAGGCAGCTCCCAAAAAGGCTCCTGCGAAAAAAGCGAAAAAGGACGACAATACAGACCAATAACCCTTAATGCCTGATTCCTAAAATGTATACATCGCTGCTTCGCCCCCTTCTGTTTCTTTTCCCACCCGAAACGGTCCATCATATGGTGGTAAAAATGCTGCATGCCGGGTTTATGATTCCGGGCATCAAAGGCCTGGTTAAAAAGACCTGTAGGGTGCAGGATCCACTTCTGGAAACCGAACTTTTCGGGATTCGCTTTCCCAACAGGGTGGGACTTGCAGCAGGATTTGACAAACAGGCAAACATTTACAATCATCTGGCAGCCTTCGGATTTGGGCATATTGAAATAGGAACCGTTAATCCCCTCCCCCAACCTGGAAATCCCAAACCCAGGCTTTTCCGGTTAAAAAAAGACAAAGCCCTTATTAACAGAATGGGGTTTAACAACCCCGGCGTTGATGTTTTTGTCAAAAACCTGAAAAAATACAAACCGGAGGTGATTATTGGAGGAAATATTGGAAAAAATACACTTACTCCCAATGAAAATGCCATTGAAGATTATCTGATTTGCTATAATACTCTGTACGATTGGGTAGATTATTTCGTTATCAATGTTAGTTGCCCCAATATTGAAGGCCTTGGCAAATTGCAGGACAAGGATGAGCTCATTAAGATTATCACCCGAATCAATGAGGCCAGTCAGCAAAAAGCCATACGCAAACCGGTATTGCTGAAAATTGCCCCGGATCTAACTCCCGGACAACTGGATGATACGATTAATGTAGTGGAAACTACAGGTATTGATGGCATTATTGCCACCAACACTACCACCACACGTGACCATCTTGCTACAGAAAAAGGTGAAGTAGAGCAGATAGGAAGAGGGGGCCTGAGTGGCAAACCATTGAAGGACAAATCCACACAAACCATAAAGTACATTGTGGATAAATCGAAAGGGCGAATTCCTGTTATTGGAGTGGGGGGAATAATGACCCCTGAAGATGCCATTGAAAAACTTGAAGCCGGGGCAAGCCTTGTGCAGATTTACACCGGATTTATTTACCAGGGCCCTTCATTGGTAAAAAGATTGAACAAAACAATACTCAAATACCTTCAATAGAATGCATAGCTGATATTATCAAACAAGAAAAATTAGTCTATTGATAGCAGGGATAATCCGGCGATGCTGTATTTAATTAGCAATGGGATTTTATGCGTTTAATAAAGACTTTCGTTTTTTTTCTGTTTGCTGCGCTTCAGCTAAACTCTTTGCCTGCCAAAACATCAGAGGAGCGGCCGCAAGGGTTTAGTTTTGATGTTAACTATCGTTCCCTGAGGGTTCCGGTTACTATCACCCACAACCTGGTGGTTGTTACCATGAGAATCAACAACTCGCCTCAACTGAATTTCATACTGGATACAGGCGTAAACACCACTATCCTCACCGAGCCTCTTGTTGCTTTTGCTTTTGACTTAAATATCGATGAGCTTATTTATGTCGTAGGGTTGGGCAACGAGGGGATCATTGAAGCCGGAATGTCAAGAAATCTCACTTTTTACATGCCCGGAATAACCGGCCACAACATGAATCTGATAGTTTTGCCTGAAGGAATCTTGTCCTTTTCCGAAATTTTTGGATTTCCTGTTCATGGCATTATAGGATATGACTTTTTCAAGGAATTTCCCATACAGGTAAATTACCGTAGAGAGTTTATCAGGATTTATCGAAACCCTACCTACCGTGTAAGGCGCCGAAGCCGCGTTATTCCTATGAATATTGAAAATAACAAGCCTTACATTGATGTGTCAGTGGAAGGAGTAAATTCGAAAATTGACTCCCTCCGCTTGCTGGTAGACCTGGGAGCCACCAGCCCGTTGTTTCTAAATCGCAGGTACAGGGATTTAACGCCCGATAGAATACCCTCCTACCTGGGAAAGGGAATAAGTGGTGAATTGAAAGGAGAAACAGGAAGACTAAAAAAAATAACCATTGACGAGTTCGAACTGAAAGAACCCCTTGCTTCCTACCCCCAGGAAGAATTCCTTACTGTGGCCAATCTTCAGTTTGACTGGGAAGGCATCATAGGGGGCGGCATTCTCAACCGGTTTCATGTTATTATTGACTACCCGTCGGAAAAGCTCATTTTAAGGAGAAATCCACAGTATAATACCCCTTTCCAAACCAATATGAGCGGAATCGAAATTATAGCTAAAGGTATTGCATTTAACAACTATGTAATAAACCATGTGAGAGAAAATTCTGTGGCCTGGGAGCAGGGAATTTTGCCTGGAGACGAAATTATCAGGATCGATAATGAACCTGCATCAAGACTTACCCTTGAAGAAGTAATCGGGTATCTTAATCAAAATGAAGGGACCACTATTCGTATGGAGCTGTTAAGAGGAGACCATATTTACAGAAAAGCCATTCGACTTCGTGAAGATATCTGACCCAACCTTCATTCTTTAATAATAAGCAGGGCTTGCAACTGCCCCTGGCTTTTACAGCAATAACGCTGTCACCGGAACAAATGCAAACCCACTTAAAAATAGTTTCTTCTGTACTTCAGGCAGTATGTTTGTAAAAGAAGCATAAGCCCAATTTAATCTCTTAGGGGAATAAAAGTTTAAAATCCCTTTCTGCTGCTGTTGCCGTCCATTCCTCAGGTACTACTTTCCAGTTATTCCCTGCAACAGGATTAAGCACACCTTGAGTTTTGATATAGTCGGCAATATGAGCACGCAAATCCTTTTCTGATACCCACCTGATTCTGTCAGACAAATCCGAATGCTCTATTCCTGCACCATGGGTAAGGTGTCCTCCTCCCCCACTTCCCCGATAAGAGTTAATGGCAACCTTGTATCGGGCTCTTAAGTTAAACCGTTCTCCATTGGAAAGACTGGTAACAGATATCCGCTGACCGGCAGGCTGGGTTACGTCTACTGTATAATTGATTCCCAAAGCCGAATCCAGGTTATAGAAGGCATTGGCAAACCGTGCCCTGTTATTTTGATCTTTGGCCACCATGCCCTGTTCATCACGCCTCAGGAGCATAAGATGATCATCTGCATCTTCCATGGTATTGAACCACAAACCATAAGAATACTCCAGCGCATTTTTGATTTCCAGACCTGTTAGTTCCATCACATAGAGGTAGTTTTCAAAAGGATACAACCGGAACATATCCCGCATGGTAAGTTCTCCGGCTTCCAGCACTGCATCAAAAGACAAGGGGGCAGCCAAGGAAACCTGGGCACCCGTTAAATCCAGCTGTATCTGGTGAATAAAATCTACAAACGCAGCATTTCCCTTAAACGCTTCGCGTGAATGAAGATGGGTTTCCAACTCACCCAATGACTGATTCACAAATGCTGTCACCTGTTGAAGTTCCTTTTCAAACTTAGACATCATCCCGGGGCTGGGCTCATAATCCGACATTTCAACAATTTGACCTTCTTTGGAAGACAATACAAAAGTACCATCCGCTGATTTTTCAAAATGCAAATCAACCACACCCAGTGAGCGTGCAAAGGGTTGCCCGGCAATTATCAGTACTTTCTCGCCCTGGGCATTTTCGATATATTGATTGCGTTCCCTGTGGTCGTGAGCGGTGAAAATCACATCAAATCCCGGGACATTTTTCCCCACAAACAAGGAAGCATTGTCGGTTGCTGCAACACCTTCGTAATGGTCGGCATCACCAGCACCACTGTGGAAGAGCCCGATAATGGCATGGGGTTGCTCGTTATCTCTTATGTATGCCATCCACTCCACGGCAGCCTCATACATACTTGTAAATTCTAGATTTTCCCACAGCTTTCGCGGAAGCCAATTGGGAACCGAGGAAGTAACCAGTCCGAGCACTGCAATTTTAACACCCTCTTTTTCGATTATGGTATAAGGTTCAAAAAAGGGCATGCCGGTGTTTATATCAAGAATATTTGCAGCAAGCCATGGGAAGTTAAATTCGTTTTTCAGCCGCTCATAAACCTCAGGCCCCATCTCAATATCATGGTTACCTACCGAGGCGGCATCGGCTTGCATATAGTTTAAAACATCGGCAAAGAAATGGGTTTCCCTGTCGGCCACAAAGTTGAAATAGTAACCCGTGGGTTGTCCCTGCAAAAGATCTGCATTATCCAGGAAAACCACATGCTGACCTCTTATGGCACGTTGCTGGTCCAGGTATGTTTTTACGTGAGCCAGACTTCCGTTCATTGGGGCATCATTCACAAAATCGTGGGGAAATACAGCAGCATGCACATCGGCAGTAGCTATTAATCGCACATGCATCGTATCTTGTTTTCGCGCACATCCAAATGCAAGCAGCAGCAATGCCAGGAGAAAAATAGTTTGGGATCCGGTTGGCTTCATAGGTATTGATTTTGGGTTAAGAAATATAAAAGTTAAAAAAGTACTTACGGGGATAAATTCCAATCATAAAAAAAACGGTATTTGCAAAACTACAAATACCGTTTTAATATTCACTAAACTGAAAGAAATTATTGCCCTAGGTAGGCTTTCAGCAGTTTACTTCTTGAAGTGTGTTTAAGCCTTCTGATGGCTTTTTCTTTTATCTGACGCACACGTTCACGAGTGAGGTCAAATTTGGCACCGATTTCATCCAGGGTCAGCCCGTGGTTCATACCAATACCAAAATACAGGTTGATAACATCTCTTTCTTTTTCGGTAAGGGTGGCCAGGGATCTCTGAATTTCTCTTGCCAGTGATTCGTGAATCAGGCTGGAGTCAGCATTGGGTGAATCCTGATTAACATAGACATCGAGAAGACTTGCATCTTCACCCTGCACGAGAGGTGCATCAACCGACACGTGATGAGTTGAAATCCTGTAAGACTCAGTAATTTTGTCTTCGTTGATTTCAAGAGATTCAGCCAATTCTTCTGTAGAAGGCGGACGTTCAAATTTTTGTTCAAGGCGCGAAGCTTCCTTTTTGATTTTGTTGAGCGAACCTACCTGGTTCAATGGGAGCCTGACAATTCTTGACTGTTCAGCCAAAGCCTGAAGAATAGACTGACGAATCCACCACACCGCGTACGAGATAAATTTAAAACCCCGGGTTTCATCAAATCTTTTGGCAGCTTTTATCAAGCCAAGATTTCCTTCGTTGATCAGGTCGGGTAAGCTTAACCCCTGATTTTGGTACTGCTTTGCCACAGACACTACAAAACGAAGATTGGCCTTGGTAAGTTTCTCCAAAGCGGCCTGGTCTCCCTGCTTTATACGTTGTGCAAGCTGCACCTCTTCTTCTGCAGTGATGAGGGGCACTTTACCTATTTCCTGAAGATACTTATCCAACGAAGCAGTATCCCGATTGGTAATAGATTTTGAAATCTTTAATTGTCTCATAATACGAATTAAAATTTATAGAGAATAGGGGTAGTGGAAATGCGCTGTATTTTAACAGCGAAAAAACTCTCAAAGGTACAAAAAATACGCAAAACAGCAATAGTATAGTTACTCATTTTATAAACAATAAAAACATGCCTTTGGTTCACTGCAGGAGCAATAAGCCAAAGGCATGCCAACCATCAGGGAAAGCTTACAGCCCTACCCCGTAATAGGCTCTTGTACCATTGGGATACACTCCTCCAATCAAAACACCTCCGCTTTTTCCGCTTAATTCAGCAACCAGCTCCCTGGCAGAATTTACCGGTTTACGATCCAGGTGGGTAATGATAAATCCTTCTCTGATACCCGCATCTGCAAGTTTGCCACGATTAAGTGAAGCCACCCTGACACCATTTTCAATTCGCAACCTGCGCAAATCGCGGGCTTCAACATCCTCAAGGGTGGCGCCCAGGGCTTCTATTACATCTCTTTCGCCTCTTTGAACGATGGATGTGTCGCCATGAATATTTCTAAGAACGGTCTTTCCTTCCATTGTACGACCATCGCGGTTCCAGGTTACATTAACTTCGTCGCCGGGCCGTTTTCTTCCAATAGTCTCAAGCAAATCGGATGTAGTATTGATGGTTCTTCCATCTATTGCTGTGATAACATCTCCCTGCTTAAGTCCTGCTTTTTCTCCCGCACTTTTTTCATTAACCCCGGCAACAAAAACTCCTCTGTTTACCTTCAAACCCTGTTCTCTTACCCGCACCGGCGTTACATCATCTATGTTGATTCCCAGGAAACCACGCTGCACCTCTCCATGCTCCATCAGGTCCATGGTTACTTTTTTGGCGATGTTGGCAGGAATGGCAAATGAGTAACCCGCAAATGAACCGGTAGTGGAAGCAATGGCAGCATTGATTCCGATAAGCTCTCCGTTGGTATTCACCAGCGCACCACCACTATTACCACGGTTCACGGCAGCATCGGTCTGAATAAAGGATTCGATGGCAGTACCGCCACCCAGTATATTGATATTTCTGCCGGTTGCACTCACGATACCCGCGGTTACTGTAGAAGTAAGGTTAAAGGGGTTACCAACCGCCAGTACCCACTCCCCCACTTTCACCTCATCCGAATCACCAAACACCGCGAAGGGAAGATCTTCCCCGTCAATTTTCAAAAGGGCCAGATCAGTGGTAGGATCAAGGCCTACCACGGTGGCTTCATAGACACGGTTATCGTTCAGGGAAACTTCTATCTGCACCGCATCCTGAACCACGTGGTTATTGGTAATAACATAACCGTCGCTGCTGAGAATAACGCCGCTACCGCTACCTTGTACCCTGCGATCGGGCGCACGTCGCTGGCGGGGACCAAAAAACTCACGAAACATATCGCTGTCGCCAAAAAATTCATCGTAGATACTGCTGGGCCTTTCAAACTCGGCCCTGATATGAACAACTGTATTTACGGTCATCTCTGCTACAACCGTAAAATCCGGTAAAGATTTGGGAACATTGGACAAGAGCCCTGTAAACAATGAGGGAGCATTCCATCCTCTGTCCTGGCTGAATTGCCCGGTGGTTTGAATGTTGGTGGCCGGAGCAGGCCAGAAATATCTTTGCATCATCAGCGCGGAAAAACCTCCTAAAACTGCAATCAGTAGAAATGAAAATACCTTTTTCATAATAATTAAATTTAATGGTCAATATTTACGCTTTCGTTATTTCTTTCATTCTGCAATATGCGCAAACTGTTTTACAAAAGATGTACCTTTTTTGGAGCTATTTGTTCATTCACATATTAAATAATCCTAAGCATGCTGTTAAAAAACGACATACTAACCAATTCATTATCAGCTCTTGGTTAAATTTGGTTAACTCTTTTGCTATCAAAACACAACAACGACATGCATATCCCTCCTTATCGCTCTTTTTTGTATTTTTGTTTGGCGCAAAAACATTAGTTTTTTTCTTCATCCAATTTATGACTCCCCATGAAAAATAAGTCACCCAAAGAATTTAGTGCTTTTCATCTGTTTGCTGGCTTGTTGGTTGGCTTTTTTCTGGGCACATCTGTTGTGTACTGGCATAACAACCGACAAAATGACAGACTTATTGCCGAAGCACTGGACAGGGTTATCAAACTGTTTTCAGACCATGGGGTTCACATTGAACAGCCTGATTCCATTCTGATTGTGCAGAACAACCAGGAAAATACACATACCCCACCTAACCGCAACATCAGGTCCTCCTTACCCTCTGCCTCCCCCTTAAGTAACCTCATAGCTCAGGATAGATTGTTATTTTCCAAAACCATTGCGATCAGGAAAACCAGAGACAATGTTTCTACATCAGCAAGAAAGCTGGATTCACTTATTGGAAATATCAACCCGGGAAGCAATGAAGATATATACGTTGTTGAGTTTTGGGAGTCGCCATTAAACTCTACCGGATACAAAATGGGGAAAAACAAAATTGTTCTGTATGGCATTCGCTCCTTTGATATGGTTACCCTGACAAAACACAATAAAAAAGTCTATATGAAATATTTCAACGAATTGTACCCCCTGGAGATTACCACTTCCTTTAAACCCCTGATTCCTGTTGCTGAACCTTTATTCTTCCCTGATTATCAGTCTTTTTAAAGTGGGTTGCCGCTCAGTTTTGAAACCTTTGTATTTTACATTATCAACCTAAACAAAATCCCAATCTAAATAACAGATGGCACTATCTTTTTTTAAATACCAGGGAGCCGGAAACGACTTTATCATCATTGATGAACGCGAATCCTTCTCCATATCATCTCACAAGGATAAAAGCAACCTTATTGCCTCCCTTTGCGACAGAAGATTTGGAATAGGTGCTGACGGCCTTATGCTTCTGAAGGATCATCCCGGGTACGATTTTCAAATGGTCTACTATAATTCTGATGGACAGGAAGGTACCATGTGCGGCAATGGTGGACGATGCCTGGTGGCTTTTGCCGCTCATCAGGGAATTATCAGTACCAAAGCATTGTTCCTTGCTGTGGATGGACCCCACCATGCACAAATCATCCATGCTGAAGGAAACAATCAGATTGTTTCTCTTGAAATGAAAGATGTATCGGACATCCAAATGCTTGAGGGAGGGTTTGTTCTGGACACCGGGTCTCCACATTTTGTTGTTTTCAAAACAGACATCCAGAACATCGACCTGGATACTCTCGGGAAAACCTGGCGTAACAACCCTGTATTTGGCTCAGATGGAGTCAATTTTAACATCGCAGAAATTATTGACAATACCATCCATATTCGCACTTACGAAAGAGGAGTAGAAGAAGAAACACTGGCCTGCGGAACCGGTATTGCAGCCACTGCCATTGCCATGCATTACAGCAACAACCAATCCGGCAATCATCATTACGAATTTAAAGCCCGGGGAGGCGATCTGCAGGTTACCTTTGAAAACAAAAAACCTGGATTTTACACAAGCATTTACCTGCAAGGGCCGGCAACAAAAGTTTTCCAAGGTGAGATTGACATTTGAAAGAGACAATCTTTAAAAAAGTATGATTATTTTTACACTTTAAAATGCAAAAGTAGTTGCAACCTTAAACGCTAAAAACCCAAAATATGCAACCTCTAAACGGAAAAACGCTAAAGCTCAGGGCTATGGAACCCTCAGACATCGACGTCATGTATGAATGGGAGAATGACCCGGAAACGTGGATATACAGCAATACACAAACTCCCTTTTCCAGGTTCTACCTCGAACAATACATCGTCAGTTCTCACTGTGATATCTATAGCGAAAAGCAGCTCAGGCTGATGATCAACGATAAAAAAGGAGAAACCATCGGTTGTGTCGACCTTTTTGAATTTGACCCCAAAAACAAAAGAGCCGGGGTGGGCATTCTCATTGCAAAAGAGCATCGCAAAAAAGGACATGCTGCAGAAACACTCGACATCATTGTCAATTATGCCAAAAATGTCCTTTCGCTTCACCAACTCTTTTGCAACATTGCCGCCAACAATAAACAAAGCATAGAACTGTTTAAGAAGAAAGGATTTAAAGAAGCAGGCTGTAAAAAAGAATGGCTCCTGTTGGAAGAGCAATGGCTGGATGAGTATTTTCTCCAACTGCTTTTTTAATTGCAAAGTTGAGTCAACTCCGAAAACTTGCTTGCAGCTTTATCAATCCAACAACTTTGCGAAAATATTTCTCAATAACACATGGCAAAAAGAAGAAAAAAAAAGAGTAAAAAAACACCTTTCTGGCTAAAGGTTCTTGTATCCATATTCATCATTGTTATCGTCAGTGGTGGCATTGCGGCATGGCGCCTGTATCATGCCATTTACCAGCCCAATATCTTCCTGGGAGAGCGGAAAACCACCCATATTTTCATCCCTACTGGCAGCAACTTCAACGATGTAAAGGCCATTCTATATGAAAAAGGGATGATCATCAATACCAACACCTTTGAATGGCTGGCAGAAAAGAAAAACTACCGCAACAATATCCGTCCGGGCCGCTACCTTATCCATGAAGACATGGGTAACAATGAGCTGATCAATATTCTGCGCTCAGGACAGCAGGATCCGGTAATGCTTACGTTTAACAATATCAGATTAAAGGAACAACTGGCCGGGAATATTGCAAGCCAGATTGAAGCAGATTCTCTCTCCATCATCAGGTTACTCAACGATCATGCATTCCTTGAGCAATTCAACATGAACCCCGAAACCTCCAAGCTGCTTTTCATTCCCAATACGTACGAGTTTTTCTGGAACACTTCGGCCGAACAATTGCTCACCCGTATGCACCGCGAATACAACGCATTCTGGAACGAACAGCGATTGGCCAAAGCACAGCGAATCAATCTTACCCCCCTTGAAGTGGGCACCCTGGCCTCTATCGTACAGCTGGAAACCAGCCGTCCCGACGAATTGCCACGCGTGGCAGGGGTGTACATCAACCGCCTGAAACGCAATATGCGCCTGCAGGCCGACCCTACCGTTATTTTTGCCGTGGGAGATTATTCCATACGCCGTGTGTTGAATCGCCACCTGGAAATGGATTCGCCCTACAATACCTACAAATATGCAGGACTCCCCCCGGGACCTATTGCCCTGCCTGAACAACGCGTTATTGATGGTGTGCTCAATTACGAAAATCATGAATACCTTTTCTTCTGTGCCAAAGACGATTTCTCTGGCTACCATGCCTTTGCACGTACCTACAGCCAGCACCTGGCCAATGCCCGCAGATATCAGAATGCCCTCAATCAAAGACAAATCATGCGATAATCATCCTTTCATAACTCAAAACAAAGCCAATAATAATGAAGATAAAATTCGGAACCGACGGATGGAGAGCGGTAATAGCGAAAGATTATACCTTTGACAATGTGGCCCGCGTGGCACAGGGAACGGCCAACTGGCTGCTGGAAAGAAATGAAAAACCATCCGTGGTGTTGGGTCATGATTGCCGCTTTGGTGGTGAAATGTTTGCCGAAGTGGTGGCCAAAGTGATGGGGGCAAACAATATTAAGGTGTACTTGTCCGACACCATTGCTTCTACACCGATGATATCCATGGGTCCCCTGCACTACAAAGCCGACCTGGGAATTGTCATCACCGCAAGCCACAACCCGCCCGAATACAACGGATATAAGCTCAAGGGAAGCTATGGAGGCCCCCTGATGGAAGAACAAATAAGGGAAGTAGAAGAGCTGATTCCCGACACCAACCCCCACGATCTGGATGCCATCCGTTTTGAGGATTTGCTGGAAAGCAACATAGTGGAAAAGGTTGACCTGGAAACGTATTATTGCAACTACCTGGAAGAGAAATTCGATCTTGACGCCATCCGCAACTCCGAACTGGAGTTTGCCTTTGACGCCATGTATGGCAGTGGACAGGACGTGATGCGCAGACTTTTCCCCGACATCACACTTTTGCACTGCCAGCGGCAGCCCCTTTTTGATGGCATACCCCCCGAGCCACTGCTGCGTAACCTGCAGGAATTTGCGGAAGTAATCAAACTATCAGAAAATATTGATTGTGGCCTGGCCGTGGATGGCGATGCCGACCGTATTGCCCTTTTTGACCATGAAGGCAACTACGTGGACTCGCACCACACCATGTTGCTGCTCATACACTACCTGCACAAATACAAAAACCTCAGCGGCAAAGTGGCCACCGGATTTTCTTCTACCGTGAAAATCGGAAAACTCTGTGAAGTCTACAACCTTCCGCTGGAAATCGTGCAAATCGGCTTCAAACACATTTGCGGACTCATGCTCAAAGAAGACATCCTCATGGGAGGCGAAGAGTCAGGTGGCATTGCCGTTACCGGACACATACCCGAGCGCGACGGAATTTACAACGGTCTGCTCATCTGGGAAGCCATGGTGAAAACCGGGAAATCGCTCCGCGAACTGATCCAGGAGATTTATGACATTACCGGTGCCTTTGCTTTTGAACGCAGCGACCTGAAACTTACCCAGCAAGACAAAGACCGCATCGTAATAAACTGCGAAAATGGTGTTTACGAAACCTTTGGCCCTTATAAAGTGGAACGGGTAGAGACCCTTGATGGCTTCAAATACTACTTCAACGACCACGAATGGCTCATGATACGCCCATCGGGAACAGAACCCGTGTTGCGCACCTATGCCGAATCTTCCACCCGCGAAAAAGCACTGGAGATACTGCAGATTGGGTATGATACCATCATGGCAAAATAGAAAAAACCCTTGCCGGGAAAGCCGGGTTTATGGTTATGCAACTCCTGCAAAGGCCCTGAACCTGGTTTTCTCCAGCCAGGTAGCAACCCCGAAAAATGCAGCACAGGAATATGACAGGAGCAGTGGCCGCTTGCGCATGCATGAGATAATCAAATTTATAAACCTGCTTATGGCACGAAAAATACCTGCAGAAAAACTTTCCATGGCTTTGCTACGGGTAATGCTGCCCATCCTGTTCATACTCCTTCCCAGCCGTCTCACAGCGGAAAATCCCGCTCCAGATTCTATCAATTCAGCCACAACCCAATACCATCTTCAAAACCCATATGAAGAAGAGAGCCCTGTAGACTCCCGCCGTCTCTGGCTGGTGGGTTCTGCCCATGTGGCAGGATATACCGGCACGCTGCTGGTTCTCAATCACATGTGGTACAGCGACCATCCCCGCTCTTCCTTCGGCTTTTACAACGACCTGGCCTCCTGGAAACAAATGGACAAAACAGGACACATCATGTCAACCTATCATTTCAGCCGCATAAGCCATAACACGTTTCGGTGGGCAGGACTCAACAACAACCAGGCAGCATTGTGGGGTAGTATTTCGGGTAGTGCTTTTCTAACCACCATTGAAATTCTGGATGGCTTTTCAGAGGAATGGGGCGCCTCCTGGTCGGACCTTGCTGCCAATACCATCGGTTCCTTGGGGTTTTACACCCAGCAAATTACCTGGGAAGAGCAGAAAATAACCTGGAAATATTCCTACACAGACAGTGGTTTATCGCAATACCGACCCGACCTGTTAGGCCACAACCTGGGAGAAAACCTTATCAAGGATTACAATGGCATCAACGCCTGGCTTTCCTTTAACCTGCACTCGCTTACCCATAACGACTTTTTCCCTCCCTGGCTCAACATTGCACTAGGCTATAGCGCCAATGGCATGTTGGGCAGCTACGACAACCCCACAGAGTACAACGGAAATCCCGTTCCTCACTTCCACCGCTACCGACAGCTATACCTCTCACCCGACATTGACTTCTCGCGCATCCCCACCCGATCAAATACCCTGCACCAAATCCTCACCACCCTCAATTTCATTAAATTCCCCGCCCCTGCCCTGGAGTACAACCAACGGCATGGGTTTGTTTTGCATTGGGTGTTTTTTTGATGAATTCAGATTTTAGAATGCAGATTTCAGATTGCAGAATTCAGAATGGAGATTTCAGAATGGAGAATTCAGATTTCAGAATGGAGAATTCAGAATGCAGAATTCGGATTGGAGAATTCAGAATGGAGATTTCAGAATGCAGAATGCAGATTTCAGATTTCAGAATGCAGAATGCGGAATTTATAATGGAGAATTCGGATTGGAGAATTCGGATTGGAGAATTCGGAATGGAGAATTCGGAATGGAGAATTCAGAATGCAGATTTCAGATTGGAAAAAGAGGACGTTGGATCATATGATTGTTGGTTTGTTGATATGTTGATTTGCAGGATGGAATGTTGCGTGCAGCATGGGAACCCTAATCATTGCATCGCCCCCAACTCCGACAGGAGTGATATGATTATAGAACAGGATATGCCCATGCGGAAAAGCGCTGCGAAACCATCGTCTACCAGAGTAAATTGGTAATGACAGCGCAATGCATTTAAAGTCCAAAAATCGAGATAAACCCATTTCCTCCTGCCCTACATAACACTGACCCAAAAGATTACCACAACCAACACCTTTCAGAGCTCCTCTATCTACCTCTCACCCATGCTATAGGTATTCATGGTCTCCGACCCTGTCGCTGGCACAAAATTCGGTACAATGCACCCCGGGCCAGCGGTCCGGCATATGGATGCCCTTCGACAAGCTCAGGGACCACCCATTCCGGTGGTTGAGCCTGTCGAAACCACACAAGCTCTGCACACTCATTCCCCTGGTTGATCAGTCTGACATGCTCACTGTAACACCTTTGAAACCAAACACACATACCTGCCAAAATCACACACATCCATCTGACTCATCAACTCTCACATCCTACATGCCACACTTTTTTATATTTTTATTATTTAGAATCATTATTAACAACATAAATCCAAATAATTTAACACTTTACACTCATTAAATTAATAATTATTATTTATATTTACAGCTCTTAACATATGGCAAACCAAACCCTACTGCCCATGAAAAGACCCTAAACCCCCACCAAAACCCACCCTCAGTCGATTGTATCTTTGCCAGGCAAAGATTCCGGACGGAGAATTTTGCATCCTGCTTCATCGGGTTATTGATGTGTCTAAAGATTTTATTTTTTATTAGTATTTTAACATAAAAAGCAGTATTTATGAAATATAAAAAAAATTTACTGTTTCGAAAACACTTTTTCGATCCAAAAATAACTCCGGGTGTATTGATGTTTAAGATTCTGCTATTCTGCTGCGGATTCTTTTTTGTTGCACCCTTTGCCTTACAATCTCAAAGCTTTATACCTCTTGTTGGTGAAAACAAATCCTGGAATTGCGCGTATGAAGAGTTTGACTGGCAGGAATCCTACACTATTCGATTGGAAGGAGATACGCTAATCAACGGAATTGAACACAAAAAAATAATCCGTGAAATGCACCCTCAAACTTCTAAAGAGGTGATCGGCTATATCAGAGAAGATTCTCTGGGCAGGGTATATGCACTTAACACTTCATTCGAGGAAGGATTACTTTATGATTTTAGTGCAATCCCGGGCGATACAATTGTTTTACACAACACATTGAATATGAATGAGTGGGATTATGATTGCCCCTGGTTCGCAGAATTGACAATTGTTGTGGATACAGTTTATACCATTGAAACCGAGGATGGGATAACCCGAAGAGTATCTGCTGTAAAAAGAACCGATAATAATTTCAGTGAGCTTTGGATAGAAGGTATTGGAAGTCTTGCGGGGGTATTAAAAAGTGGCACCAATTTATTTGAAGAACTTAGTTGCCCACCCTTTTTATGGAACTACCTGATGTGTTATTTTGAAGATGATTTGCTGGTTTATTATCATTCACCCTTTGATCAGCCGCACGATTGCAGGTTTTATGATGACACAAGTGTAGAGAAGATAACAAGAAATCCCATCCAGATAAAAATTTTGCCCAATCCTGTTTCCGGTAGTTTTTTCCACATTGAGAGCTCTGAACCGTTTCAGGGAGAAATTTATATTTTTAATTCATTAGGCAAACTGGTATATAGAGAATCTGTTAACTCATTAAAAACAAAGTTTATAGTACCGATAGTTTCCTTTAAACCAGGTATATATTTTTTAAAATTAGTTTGCAAAAATGGAAAAACAATTAATGCAAATAAAATTATTATAAACAATTAATAAATAAAACTATGAAATATTA
>RECE01000326.1 GCA_007694165.1 Bacteroidota bacterium | reverse complement strand
ACCAATCTGGCCGGGAGATTTTCTTTTCATTCGAATAAAATTGGTCTAAGTAATTGGTTAAATGGAACTTGCATAAACGACCTTATTCATTTTCTTTTGAGAGCGCAGTGCTCATGCAAGTTTCATCTGGATAAAATTAGCTTAAGTATTTGGTCAGATGAAACATCTAAATAATGTTTTTCCTGCGTGTCAAAACTTTGCCATAGATATTTCATAGCATAAGAGATAAAAATGCCGACACATACAAGCTCAATTCGTCTTTCCGGTTAACCAGGTTATTTTAAGATTACACCATACCCTATCCCCAAATCTGATAGGTGCCTTCTTACATTTTCCCTACAAATAGGGATTGCAGGCCCTGAGGATTTGGGATACTTTTGCCCTGTGGTTGTTAAATTAATAACAACCTTAAAAACCAAAACTGCTGCGCCTGATTTTCAAAACACAAAAACTCCTCAAATCGAAATTTTTCAACTACACACTAACGCCAATAAATATAATTCTACTCCCATGAATAAGTATTTTTCAAGCACCATTGCAGCAATCCTGATCCTGTTACTGGGATTACAACTCTATGCAGACACCAACACGCATAACCTGCGCATGAAAACCGACGCCAACATCGTTGGACATGTCATCAGCGATGGCAAACACGTTCCGTTTGTTACCATATCGGTAAAAGGCACCACCTATGGCACTGTAGCTGACGAGACCGGACATTTCAGGATCATCCATATGCCAGTTGGGGAACATACCCTTGAGGCCCGTTTTATGGGTTACAAACCGGCGCAGTTGGTTGTTATTGCCGAACAGGGTACCACCAAAGAGATAAATTTTTACCTGGAGTCCGACGCTCTGGGACTGGAAGAAGTAGTTGTAACCGGCGATCGCAATGAGCGCAGAAGATCCGAATCTGCTGTAATTGTTAACTCTCTGGGGCCTTCACTTTTTACCAACACCCATTCGGTTAGCTTTGCCGACGCCCTCAATTACGCACCCGGACTGCGACTGGAGAATAACTGCCAGAACTGCGGCTTTACCCAGGTGCGCATGAATGGCATGGAGGGAACCTATTCCCAGATTCTCATCAACAGCAGACCGATTTTCAGTGGCCTGGCTGGTGTGTATGGGCTGGAGCTTATCCCTGCAAATATGATTGAGCGGGTGGAAGTGGTAAGAGGGGGTGGCTCGGCCATTTATGGCAGCAACGCCATTGCAGGAACCATCAATGTAATCCTGAAAGACCCGCTGGTAAACAGCTATGAGGTAGGTATTAATTCAGGCTTCACGGGCATCGGTATGAGAAATGCAGGAAGCATTGCTCCTGACAACAACATCAGCTTCAATGCATCCATGGTTACTTCTGACCAGAACACAGGACTGTCTGTTTTTGGTTTCACCCGCACCAGAGACCCCTTTGATGCCAATGGCGATGACTTTTCTGAAGTTACAAAAATTGAAAATACAACCATTGGAGCCAGACTCTTTCACCGCTTCGGAATGAGAAACAAACTCAACCTTGACTTTTACAATATCAGGGAAAAACGCCGTGGAGGAAGTCACTTCGACAGGCTTCCTCACATGGCTGATATAGCTGAAGCTGCTGAACACAAAATTACCACCGCAGCCATCAATTACCACCAGTTTTTCAGAAGCACCGATATGCTCACTGTTTATGCATCCGGACAGCTGATTGATCGCGACACTTACTACGGAGCTGAGCAATCCCTGGCAGATTACGGCAAAACCGACAATTTCACCTTCCACACGGGTTTTCAATACAAAGCTCAGTTTAGCAATGCCAGCCTTACTGCCGGTGCAGAAGTGTCAGGTGAAAGCCTTACAGACAAGAAACTGGGATATCCTGATTGGGAATCTGCAATGGGTGAAGAAGATTTTGACATCTTTACTGAAAACACAACGGTGGCTGACCAGCAAACTCTTACCAGCGGCTTATTTGCTCAATATGATTACATGGTCAACAAATTCATGTTTTCCCTGGGTGGTCGCCTGGATAGTTACAGGGTAGAAGATAAGGAGAAGAACTTTGACCCCAAAACAGGCGTTATTTTCAGCCCCCGGGCCAACATTCTTTACAGACACAGCCCGGAGTTGCAGGCGCGGCTAAGCTATTCGCAGGGTTACAGGGCTCCGCAGATTTTTGACGAAGACCTCCATATCGAAACCTCAGGGGCTCGCCAGGTGATACACACCAATCATCCCGACCTGAAAGCAGAGACCAGCCAGAGCTTTATGGCCTCTATCGATCAGAACAGGTTGTTGGGCAATACATCTATAGGACTGCTTGTGGAAGGGTTTTACACCGTTTTGCAAAATCCTTTTGTAATGGAATTTGGCGAACCAGATGATAACGGTGTAGTAGAGTACGTTCGTGAAAATGCAGACGGAAATGCCATTGTAAGGGGTATCAACACAGAAATCAATATAGTTCCCGGAAGAAGTTTGTCTTTTGCAGCAGGATTTACGCTCCAGAAAGCAAACTTTGAAGAAGTACACGAATTTGGTGAGAAACGATTCTTTCGCAGCCCTGAAAGCTATGGATTTCTTACAGCCAACTGGAACCTCAACCCCAGGTGGGCAGTATCTGCCAGTGGAAACTATACAGGAAAAATGCTCATCCCTTACTTCGGCCCTAATCTGGAAAACCCTGAAGAGGGAGAACTCAGAGAAAGCGCAACTTTCTGGGATATGGGTACACGAGTAAGTTACAACACCAGGCTGAAAAGCTCCGGACTACAAATATTTGCAGGCATGAAAAACATCCTGAACTCTTATCAGTCTGATTTTGACAGCGGAATAGAGCGAGACCCGGGTTACCTCTATGGCCCCGTGCTGCCCAGAACCATCTATTTTGGCATTAGGGTAGGAAGTATGCTGAGATAAT
Source organism: Bacteroidota bacterium (assembly GCA_007694165.1). Taxonomy (GTDB): domain Bacteria; phylum Bacteroidota; class Bacteroidia; order Bacteroidales; family UBA7960; genus SKVR01. Next base: position 86,852 of record RECE01000326.1, on the reverse strand, counting down.
AGCTTCATAAAAGATTCAATGGTTTTACAAAAAGACCTGTGCCAGGAAACACAGGTCTTTTTGCATTCTAATTCTATACATTTATACGAAGAAAAGGCAACATCTACTTCTTTTAACCTCCTGACATTACGGTGCTTATATTCTTAATAAGAATCCGGGTAATTTCGGCGCTATGCGCCTTGGGTTTTTGGGATTGCTTATGATTTCTACCATAATTTCTGCGCTATGCGCCTATTTTATTGGCTGCATTTTCTTTCGTCCCTAAATAATTTTTCCCGGGTGTGCATAAAAGAAAATCATGGATGTTTCATCATGTCCAAACAATAAATGTATACAAATCCATGCTCGACAAGCGAAATTCTTGCCATAGAAATTTTAACTTTGCATTGGCAGGTTTTTAGTTTTCCTTTACATAATTACAATTCTGAGGCTAATTCGTTGTATTTTTCGCCCTTGTTCAACAATAATTTAACGGTTTCAGGGTTTGTTTTTCAAGGCTTTTTGTTTGAAGAAATTTCGTACCAGATATTTTTTACTATGAACGCAACCCATACAATTGGGCAATCCTTCCTCAAGGTATTGCTGCTTTCCTTGTTTGTTCTTATCACTGCATTGACGGCAAAGACCCAGGAAATAGCCATTGGTCAGTGGCGGCATCATTTGCCCAGCAGCAGGGTGGTTTCACTGGATGAAAAACCGGGGTTCATTTATGCAGCAACCCCTTATGGATTGCTGGAATACGACAAGCAGTACAACAGCATTCGCAAATACGACAAGGTAAGTGGCCTGAGCGATTTTGGAATCAACGTAGTCCGCTATTCCCCGGACAAAGATATCCTTTTGATGGGCTATCAGAATGGCAATATTGATGTAATGATGCAGGGTGGTTTTTTTGCCATACCGGACATTCTGCAGGCAAATATCCTCGGGTCTAAAAGCATCAACAACATTTACTTTGACGGGCAGCAGGCCTACCTGGCTTGTGGTTTTGGGGTAGTACTTCTGGATCTCAATCAATTTGTAATTCTCGACACCTGGTTTATCGGACCCGAAGGGGCAATGCTCAATGTATATGATTTGGCCAAAACCGAGAGCCATTTTTATGCAGCCACAGAAGCCGGCTTACTGCGGGCTGACCTCACAGCTCCCAACCTGGCTGATTTTCAGTACTGGAAACCTGTATCAGTACTGCCCGGTGCAAATCAGAAATTCAATTTCGTTGTTACACACAACAACATTGTATACGCCAATATGACTACATCAGCATCTGATACATTATTCAGACTTGGCGATGATGGTTGGGAGGTATTCAATCCTTACGGGGAAGAAGGCTTTTTTCAGCCTAAAACCAATATCCGGTCTGAAAACAACTATTTGCTTGCCAGTTCCATGGGTAAAATTCATATTTTCGATGAAAATGCGGAACCGGTTGCAAACTATTCTTCATACGCAGGCAGGACCGCAAACGCTAATGATTTGCTGGTTGACAAAGACAACACTGTATGGGCAGGCGACAGATCCTGGGGTTTGCTAAAAGGAAACCTTGCAGGCAACTTTGAATTTATCATCCCTTCCGGTCCTCCCAGCAACGAATCCTTTGGTATTTCTCATGCCGGAAATACGCTTTGGGTGGCACCAGGAGCCAGAATCTCGGGATGGCAAAACACCTGGAACGACAGGGGTGTTTTTGTATTTCATGAAGGAAACTGGGGAGTATATAATCGCTGGAACACTCCCGAAATAAACGCCCTGCGCGACATAATCCAGATTACACCCCATCCGGGAAATCCCCGAAAGGCATTTGCTGCAGCATGGTCAGGAGGGTTGGCTGAGATGGATGTGGAAGAGGGATTGATAGAAATTTACAATCATGAAAACAGCACCCTACAGCGACGTAGCGGCATACAGGACGAAGTAAAAGTTGGAGGATCTGCTTTCGACAGCAGGGGCAACTTATGGGTTAGCAACTCCAGTGCCGACCATTTTATGAGTGTCAAAACCCCTGAAGGAAACTGGATGTCATACCCACACAATGGATTGATAGTCGGCAACGAAACTTTGGGAGAGGTAGTAGTTGACAATAACGACCAAAAATGGATTGTCATGCCCAGGGGTGGCGGCATCATCCTATTTAAGGAAGAAGATGTGAACAGCAATACCAGCTTCGACATCAGGAAGCTTACCACCCAACCAGGCAACGGTTCTTTGCCCAGCAACAGGGTAACTGCCCTGGCAAAAGACAATGATGGTTATATGTGGGTGGGCACCAATTCGGGAGTAGTCGTATTTTACTCACCTCAAACGGCCTTCAGAAATCAGCCCTTCGACGCCCAAACCATTATCGTGGTACAGGATGGTTTTGCCGGAAGGCTTTTTGAAAACGAAACCATCAATACCATTTTCGTGGATGGTTCCAACAAAAAATGGTTTGGCACAACCAATTCCGGGGCATTCCTGCTTTCACCCGACGGCAGGGAAACCCTTTTGCACTTTAACAAATCCAACAGCCCACTGCCTTCCAACAGTATCCTGGACATTTCGGTTGATCCGGGCACCGGTGAGGTGTTTTTTGCCACCGACCAGGGGCTGGTTTCCTATCGTGGCTTTGCAACAGAAGGACAAAGGCAGCATTCAGATGTATATGCTTTTCCCAACCCGGTAAGACCGGGTTATAACGGATATATCGCCATCAAGGGGCTGGTAACCAATGCACGGGTTAAGATAACCGACATCAACGGAAACCTTGTACATGATGGATTTGCAGATGGGGGCCAGTTTGTATGGCACGGCAATAACCTGCAGGGCCGCAAGCCTGGTTCGGGCGTATACCTTGTTTTTTCTACAGACCCCGAAGGAAATGAAACCATGGTGACCAAGATTATGTACTTAAAATAACGGCCTGATCGCGGAATTACACTGCAGGGAACCATATCCTTGTTTATTGACAATCAGAAGAATACACCAGGATGCTAATAAAAACACAAGGCATTGTATTGCACAGTTTTAAATACGGTGAATCGGGCATCATTGCCCGGATTCTCACCCGCGAAATGGGTTTGCAATCCTTCCTGGTTCATGGCGTAAGAAAAGCCAAAGCCAAAAACAAGGCCAACCTGTTTCAGCCCCTGACACTGGTAGATCTGGTTGCATATTATAAACAAAGCAACAACAGTCTTTTAAACATTAAAGAGATTCAGTGTTTACATCATTTTACCACTATTGGCACCGACATTCGCAAAACAACTATTGCCTTGTTCCTGGGTGAGGTATTACTGAATGCTTTTACCCGCCAGGAAATGCATGAACAGGTATTCTCATTTATTCATCAGGCTGTTGTGCATTTGGATGAAAGAGAAAAAAACCTGGGTGCTTTTCATATCTCCTTTCTCCTCCAACTCAGCAGGTTTCTGGGGTTTTCCCCCAATCAGAACTATTCTGAGATTCATTGTTTTTTCAATCTTATGGAGGGTGTTTACCAAAAAGAAAATGACCATCCCGCTTATTGTCTTAATAAAGAAACCAGCTATTACTTTTCCCAACTTTCCAGCATAAGTATTGACAGCAATATTGACTTCTCCATTCCTTCTCATTTGCGAAAAGATCTTTTGCAGAAAACCATAGATTATTATAAATTGCATATTGAGGGATTTAAAGAAGTAAGTTCGCACCATGTTTTGGAGGAGGTTTTTGTTTCGTAACAACAATACCTGGTTTAAAACTATTTTACATTTCCATCTGTAATTTTTGGATTCTTTGCTTGATTGAAAGTATATTGAAAGTATATTTGCACTCTGTAAAAACTATCTATGTATTAAAAGATATATCCACAAACACTTTACGAATGCGCAAATGAAAAGACCAAAGCACTTTTTGTATATTCTGGCTTCATTGTCAGGACTTGCTATCATGTATGTATGTGTATCTGTCATCCCTTTTAGACAAATATTTCCGCTTATCAATGCCGACTCCATGTTTTTTCAGGTTCTTTATCAGGATCTGATAATTGATGGAAATACATTGCGGGGATGGGATCTTAACACAACTTTTAACCTTTTTCCCAATTCATTCCTTTACCTTATTTCATTTCTCATAAGTAAGAATCCATTTATCAACACCCTGATTCATGGCTTGCTCCAGTACAGTTTGTTTTTTCTTGTTTTGTTTTATTTTTATCGTTCCTTTCGACCCTTTATTCCCACAAAATGGCATGTGCCGGGCATTTTGATGCTTAATCTCTTCTTCTTTGATGCCATGATGGCAGGAGATTATTATTATGCAACTCTTTTTGTACACCCCTATCATTTTGGGGCATTTATCACCTTTTTCCTTTTAGGCGCATTAAATCTTCGCCACATTCGAACTCCCCAAAAAAACAAGGTGGTATGGATTCTTATCATTGCTGCACTGGGCGTGTTCTCCAACCGTATTGTTGTCATCATGTTTACCATTCCATGGATAATTGTTTTATGTGTAGCAATGATAAAAAAATGGCTTCCTGCGAGCATAGCAGTAAGAGGAATAGTGATCAACTTTGCAGGGGCATTGCTGGGTATTGCATTGTATGTACTTATTAAAAATCTGGGAATTGTAACTTTTGCATCCACGAAACTATTTTCATGGGACAACATTCTCCCTTCAATTACAGCTTTATTCCAAACCTACGGAAAACTTTTCAGCCAAAGCATTCCCATGACTTTGATGCTTGGATTTTCGGCATTGTTTTTTGTTGTCAATTTTATATGGTGTATCCGCGATATTTTCAATTACAACCATTCCAGCAGCCCTAATCACAATGAAAACCATGCGATACAGATTTGGATGTTAACAAGCCTTATTTTCACGGTGGTTATTTTTTTCGCCCCGGCGATTAACGGCATGTTCTTTGGCCCGGCATCCGTTCGTTACAACTTTTTTGTTCTTTTACTCCCTTTTATAAATATCAGCATTTTAGGGTACAGCGTTTGGGGTAACAAACCCATTAGCAACACTATCATCAATTGGGTTGCTCCATCACTTATAGTCTTGGTTTTGGCACTTGCTGTATATTTTTCCGGCAGCTTTCCCATGCAACAACATTTTAGCGAAAAGAAAGAATATTATCCTTTCAGAGCAAAAGAACTGGACAAGTTAAGCCAAGAGGTTGAACTGAAAAACGGTATATCAATATACTGGGATGCAAAACCCACTACATTGTATTCTCGTGAAGGCATAAGAGTACGCCAGGTATACGATGACCTTTCCTTGTACCCTCTTGCTATTGCACGTTCGTGGTATTATCCGCAAACCGATTCACAAGAGGCACCTGTTTTTAATTTCATCATTTACCATAAATCCATGAAAGACGAAAGCATTGAAACTATTTTCGGGGAAAACATTACACGCATAAAAAGGGATGACATGGAAATTCTGTTGGTGCCTGATTTCACCTATACCTCCTCACGACGAATTGTACTTCTATCCAATTTGGATGAATGATAAAATATTGATTCACACATAAAGCAGATTCGCTTAAGTTAATGTACTTTTGCAGGCATCTTCTGCCCTTTTTGATAAAAAAGAACCTATTCTAACGCCTGAACCATGCTTGAAGGAAAAACCGTAGCAGTAGTAGTACCGGCTTATAATGAAGAAACCCAGATAGGGATGGTTATTGAAACCATGCCCGATTTTGTAGACCGTATTATTATTGTCAATGACAATTCAAAGGACCAAACTGAGAACAAAGTCCTTACCTATCTTAAAACGCATCATAACGAGACATCCACCCGGGTAGAAAAGAAAAAAGTTGTTCCCGGCTTTTACAACCAGGCTGAGGTAATGTTGGAGGAGATAAATGAAAGGGAGATAAAGTATTTCACACCCTCCACCATCATTAACACCGAGCCCGACAACGACCGCATTATTCTTATCACTAATCAAACCAATGCAGGGGTGGGAGGAAGTATAGCCCGCGGTTACAAATGGTGCAAAGACTTCAACATAGACTGCACAGCCGTAATGGCAGGAGACGGGCAAATGGATCCCAGTGAATTGCGGAAAATCTGCATGCCTGTCATTAAAGAAGAAGTAGATTATGTGAAAGGAAACCGGTTAATTCATGGCAGTGCTAACCTTTATATACCTAAAACCCGATTCTTCGGTAACAGCATCCTTTCACTGGTTACCAAAGTTGCTTCCGGCTACTGGCGAATCTCAGACACCCAAACCGGGTATACGGCTATTTCACTGGTAGCACTCAACGCCATCAAGCTTTATAAGATTTACAAACGCTATGGCATGCCCAACGATATGCTGGTAAAGCTCAACATGGCATATTGCACCATAAGAGAGGTGCCCATTAAACCTGTTTACAGGATCGGAGAACAGTCGAAAATGAAAGTGGGTAAAGTAATCCCAAAAATAGCCTTTCTCTTGCTGCGTCTTTTTTTCAAACGCATTTGGGTGAAGTATTTAATCAAGGATTTTCACCCACTATTTATCCTTTACAACATGGGCATGGTATTGTTTTTAGCCTGTATCCCGTTCGCCTGGAGAATCATAAGCTATTTTGCATACGAACCCCCCGGAGAAAGGCCAATTCTTAATTCTTTGATGTTTGTATTCCTGTTTGTCAGCTCATTCCAGTCGTTGCTGTTTGCTATGTGGATGGACATACAGGACAATGAACGGCTATACAAGTAAATCATCCATGGTGGTTGCGGGCAAGCTCCCGGAAAAAAGGATCGGCATGTGGCCGGTATTACCCTGAAAAAATATGTACTACATTGGTGCAGGTGCCAAAATACTACCTGGTTTAGTGGTGGTTGAGAATGCAGTAGTTGCAGCAGGTGCAGTGGTTATACGCGACGTAGAACCTTATACGGCTGTTGCAGTGGTGCCGGCGAAAAAAATCAGAGCATTTACGGCTCACAATTAACAACTTTTACCTTATTGTTCGCGTTCATGTTTGAACAACCATAGTGCGTCAAGAACCAGCTGGCTGTCCACTGACAAATTATTATTCAGGGCCTTCTCCTCAATGGACTTCATTAAATTGGGTTTTTCACTTACTTCCTCGATAATGAACTCCACGGCCATCTCACGGTCCCAGAATTCGTATCCTTTTTCACGGAATAACTCATGTGCCTTTGCATTTACTACTCTGGCCGTATCGGGGCCATGCTTTGCAAAATCAGCAGGTGTTAGATCCCGAAACCAGGTACTGTCGTTAACCAGCTTGTGACTAAGCCAGGTAATAATCCGGTCTTCAGGAATAGGCTGTTTCCAGCTAAACCATTCCATTTTCCGGGCCTCCCATTCCAGCGCCTGGGGTGATTTAAGCTCACGATAAATTCCTTGCCGGGCGGCTTCATAATCGGGTAGGGTTACCACAAGCCAGTAGCGCTCGGTAGGGTGTAACTTCAGAAAGGTTTCCCAGTATGCCTCCTTGTTCATCCACCACCAGTGAATGGCATTGTTGTTATACTGGCGGGTCTGGAACTGATTGAAAGCAATCAAAAGAGCCAGAGAGGAGATAATCACAATTCGTAAATAAATTTTCTGCCGGAAACCAAAATCCACAAAACATGCAAGGGGCAGAGCAAGAAAGGCATAAGACTCTACAAACGATCGCAAGCCAAACCCTCCACCAAACCACCAGCTCCACCAGGAAGCAAGGATGTAAATATTGATCAATTTAAACACCAACAAGGGCAGAAAAAGTCCGGGTTGTCGTTTGGGCAGCATAAAGATTCCTATCAGGGCAAAAATCATCAGAGGAGTATATACCAGCCAACCTTTCTTGTAGCTAAACAGAATGTTGTAAATCTGAGGGTTGTTGAAAAAAAACCTGCCTCCTTCTTCTCCATAGGTAAAATAAAAAATCTTGCCCGAAATATAATGCCAGTAAATAAACTGCGGCACCCAAACCAGTACGAATGCACCTCCCATAAGGAGCACCCAGTAATACCTGCGGATAAAAAACATAAACCGATCAGAGAAATCTTTGAAAGAACTTACCCCCCAGAAAAAAAACACCAGCAACACGATGATATTGGTAGGCCTCACAAGAGCTATAAAACCAGCTACGGCTCCGGTCAGCAGAATCCTTTTGATGGTGGGCTTTTCATAAAAACGCACCGTAAGCCACAGGAAAAGGGCAAAAAGCGAAAAAAGGAAGGAGTGCGACATGGTAGCTTCGCGTGTGGTATAGAAAAAAAGATTGGTGCCAATAGTCACCGCAAAGAGGGTAACAGCAATCACCTTATTGTTGTAAAACCGTCGCAGCACCCTTGCCAGCAACAGCAACCCCAGCCACAGGTAAAACAAGGCACTGAAAGCCAACGTAAAATGATAGGGCTTGGAATAACCATTGGCCTCATAGGGGGAGACAAGAGCAATCAGGTGTCCCACGAAGAAAAAGGGTGAATACATTACCGACATACCCATGGTGGCAAGTATCCCTTTTTTACCAGTGGGGGTTTCAAAAGTCCATATCCACTTGTTATAACTTCCGTCTTCCATAAACCCGAAAGTAAGGTCCTGATGAATAAAAGTGGCAGGCAGGTAGGAATAATAAGATTTAACATCCCAGACAATCACCCCTTCCGAACGGTTCCAGCGCGCCTGGATAAGGATAGTGGCAGCAATAATGATAAGGATAAGCCCGATGGTTCTTTTCACCAAATCCTTTTTATACCAGTTTGACAATCTTTGCATCATCTGTTTAGCAGAATAATATTAAAATGTTGTTGATATATAAAAATAACCGGGGCAAAAATAATCATTGATTCGATACCAAAGGTAAAAATGGAAAATTCTAATTCGGCATAATATGTATTTTCCTGGTAATTATACCCTCTGTTGTATTTATCCTGAGAACATAAATTCCGGAATATATCACGGTAGAATTAGTATTACCGGTTTTCAGGCTTTGCTTTTTGCCATGTGGATGGATAAACAGAATAACCTGAGGCTTTACCGCTGATTTTTATTACAAAAGCCGTAAGAAACATAAATATTTCTCCGGCAACAAACCACAGTCGCGACAGTATCGACAATGTAACGGCATTTTCCAGGGGTAACCCCCCGGCAGTAAGAAATGCTGTTAGAATTCCTTCACGTACTCCTATGCCACCTGGCATTATTATGGCCAGTACACCATACGTTACACTTACCGGAAATGCAAATGCCATGAGAAATGTACTATCCCGGGAAAAGACTGAAATGAGCAGCAGGTAAAAGGCAATTGTCCAGCAAATCCAGTATAATACCACTATGCGACTTACCTTCAGGGCATCTGCAATCTTGATCAGGGGTATTTCAACGGGTCGTTTGAGGACGCGACCCAAAATATTGAGAAGCAGGCGGTGGAAAAGCGGGGAGAATAATACAAAGATAATTCCTGCAGCACTCAAAAGAATCATCAGTCCAAACCAGGGGTTGCCTATAAAAAGAAAAACTGGCAGGATACTAATCATCAGGCCCAAGGTAAGATAAATGAGTTGTTCCTTGAGCGATATCATGGAAGCATTTTTAAGTGGAATCTTCTCTGATGCCACATAAGAAGCTCGTCCGAGGATTACCCAAATTTTCCCGGGAATATATTTGGCAAAGACCGGAAAACCATGGGAAAAAATTGCAAACAATACGGGTATTTTATACCCATGAACCTTCAGGGAATAACCCCAACTGATGCCGCTTAGGATAAACCCTGCGAATAAAAACAGAAGGGATAGAATAAACAATGGACCATTTATTTGTACATCATCAAACACCAGATAATCAAGCTGGTATAAATACCACGCAAAAAAAATGAGTGAGGCATATAATAGCAGCCGGGTAATAGTTCTGATCATATTTAATTATATAGCTGGGTTAAAACTATGGGTGAACAACCAATACTTTACGGGTATGGGTAGCAGTACCGGTAAAAATTCGCACCAAATATAAACCGGTATTAAAAACTGAGGTATTCATTTTATAATTTTTGCATGTACGATCATATTCATAAAGCAACCGCCCCGAAATATCATAAACCTGAATGAGGCTGATCTCTTCTTTAGAAGCAATGAAAAGTTCATCAGAAGCGGGATTAGGGTAAAGTACAATGGGGTTTTCTGAATTCAATTCAAAAGATGCTCTCAGTTCATGATCCCGGTAGGGAGTATCAAAGAAGAAGGTTCCTGAATAGTCTTCTGCCATTTGCACCTCATCAAGCACACTTACCCCATCAAGCCACACATTCTCAATTCTGTGGTTTGCGTCAGGTATAATCAAAAACTCTTTCCTGGTGCAGGAACTAATATTCATTGAGCCTGCAGGAAAAATATGTCCATTATCTTCGGCAACACTACTGAGAGAAAAGGCCATACAAACTACCCCGTCGAGGCTAAAATTGTTAAACACTATCCGCTTTTCATCTTGCTCCCAGGGATTATCTGAATCAAACCTTATACGAACTTTGAGATAAGGATTGTCGTTGGCAGCCTCCACATTGCTGAGGTCAAATTCTACAAGCTGGTATTGATTAGAGAGAGGAATTGAATAAGAACTACTCAGTGATTGCCAGCTTACCTCTTCCGTGGTTGAGAAATCTATCAGCAGCCCCTTTGCGGCTCCCTCATCTTTGGCCGCAAAACGCAAAACAGGATTTTCAATACCGGCAGTAGGCAAGTGAAGCACCAGCGAGCTCACCTTATCTTCCCAGGCAAGGGGTTGCTTAATCTGTATGCCTCGCAGGGTGGTTGCATCATAGGGCAGGTTGTTGTTGCCTTCTGAACGGTAGTTAAGAGGAGTTGGACTATTGCGCCGCTCCATAGATCCCTGCCGCCAGAATGGGTGTCCGGGATAATAGGGATAATCCGGCAGGCAGGATTCAAATGTAAACCACGCACCTTCAGCAAGGCTGTAATGAACCGGGATTTCTGAAAGAGGAATATTGTTGGGAAGCTGATCATCGAACTGCCAGTAATGAACGAGCAAATCTTCACCGGTGGTTACAAAATGGGCAGTAACAGAAAAATCAGTATCGGGTTTCACCACAAGGATACTATCGATACCGGAATAATCTCCTTCCCAATGGCTGAATCGATACCCCGGAAATGGATGAGCTGAAATAAGAACGGGAACATCCATAAAATAATCCCCTCGCCAGGGATAGGGTTCATTCATTACTCCCGGGGTAGTCGCTTTTAAGTCAATACTGTTTACCCTTATGTAACCATGATGGAGGTGACTAATATTTAAAGTTGCTTCTACCATATTTTCAATTCCAAAAAAATCGAGCAAATGTTGCTTCTGGAACTCTGAGCGGTGAGTGAGAAAACTCACCACGGTATTTATATGGTTATGCCACTGACCTATGTGGGGTATTACCTGCCACCTGGCCAGGTGATTGGGAAATTCCTCCTCTATGGCTTGTTGTTGTTTTCTGACAATTTCCAAGGTATAATCAGGTAAAAAAGAGGTATTGAGCAGGTCGGCAAACCTATTGAGAAAAACCTGTCGGTATGTTGAATTGGCAAGCAAGGTTCTCAGAAAAAACCTGCTGATCCCTCCCTGTGGGTTTGTGGCATGTTCCACTGCATTCCACTGATAGTATTCCCAAAGCCCCACCGAAGCATCTGTATCATACAGTAACCATCGCCAGCGGCCGTCATGGCCCGGCAGGTCTGAGGTACCGGTAATTTCTGTTTTCAAACGCCAGATATCAACATTGGCATGGGGCCAGTCTTTGTTCCCGATAAAAATCTGGGCTACATGATAATCGGTGAAATTATCCAGATCAATGATTGTGTCAATATAACTCAAATACTCTTCGTCATCCGGATTATGGGTTTCCATGTAATCAATCATGGAATAAAAATGAGTAGTGTCTCCCTCTTTTATCTCCCAGTAGCTTGACACATAATCGAGATGATTACCATCCACACCATAGACCCTTTCAAGGTAATTCTTATCATATCGTTCCCGCAGGTTGTGGATACCCCAGTATTCACCATTGATATACAACACTGAAGGAAGAGCAGCCTGGGTTTCCACATGGAGATGTTCCAGTATTTTCTGGACGGCCCTGTCCCTGAACATGGTTCTATACCAGTCCTGCCCGGAATTTCTCAACAACAGGCGTCGATAGGTAAGGAATGGAAGCTCAGGAAAGAATGGGTAATCAAAAACCTCGTCATCATACCTGTTGCGGGCATATAACCGAAGCGATTTGGATGGGATCATTCTGGAAGCACCACCATGAATTCTGTATCCCAGATTCTGTGCAAAAACAACCGACCCCTCAGCATTAAACAACTCAATATGTCCTGCCTTTTCATGTTCGGGTTGGCGCCTGTTGTAGTTGGCCGGTGATTGCCATTTGGCCTCTGAATTGGGATGGTTGCTTCGCCAGGTATCAAAATCAATCCCTGCCACATATATGCCTTCTTCGTAATCGAAAAGGTTTCGTGGATCTGTGGTCAGAGAAAATACCGGAAGTTCCGAGGGAAAAACACTTTTCTCCCCTTGTATAAAATAGGTTTGAGCTATAGTGGGCGAAGGCAAATAACCTGCTTTTACAGCTGTTGCTTTTACAACAGTAGCTTTGGAAACCGGTTCTGAGGGAAACCAGGAAGGTTGGTTATGCCACGTAGTGGAAATGCCTGTGTACAAATCAGGTGTGGAGGATCTATCTGCAAGGACCAGGGGCTGGCTATACTTTTGAGAATAAAGATGGAAAGGTATAAGTTCGCCATCTTCATCTCCGGGCATTTCAATATACTGGTTTTTATAATAAAAAACTGTATCTCCTTCTGCATGGGCGTTAGGGTCAGATCCATCCAGGGTAAAGACAATTTCAGTTTCAGGGTCCGGATGATACAGAACAAGCTCTGTACTGTCGGGGTAAAAACCACTTGGAAGGGAAAACAAAGGGGGAAGAGAAATTCCTGCAAATGTCTCACCCAAATTGGGCAAGCCGGGAGTTGGTGACTGGAAATACCACCAGGTACCTGAACCATCAGGCTGTCTTCCGTATGAAACATCGGAAAGAAGTTGAACCGGCCCCACCTGATCAATGAGCAAACCATCATCGCGGGTTAATAAAAGCGGCTCTCCTGAGGAACTAATGCTGAAGTTGGTATGAAGTGAATTCTCTGTGCGGTCTTTGCCCGATGCCCAAACCAGCAAAAATGTGCCCGGCTGCAGAATTGTATCAGGAAAAACCCATTGAAACGGATGTGAAAAACTATCAGACAATCCCCATCCGGCAAGAGAAACAGGCTCCTCGCCATAGTTATACAACTCCACCCAGTCTTCAAAATCGCCATCCTCGTCAGCAAGGGTGCGGGCATTGGATGCCATAAACTCATTGATAGAAATGGTAGTCTGCCCCATAAGAGGATTGCATACCGTCCCTAAAAGGAATATACAGATTGCCTGGATTGCAAAACTCCTGAAAAAGAAAATTATACCTTTTGTTGCTGGTTTCATGTATTGTTGATCCGGAAAACCTATCTCTCCCCATAGGCTGATCCTTTAACGCTTATGCAAAGATAGTGGAATTCATCATTATCCATAAGCTTAGGCAATATAATCGGGAGCGCATTTGAAAGGCAGCACTATCCGCATTCCTTTACTTAACTAAACGAATGAACACAGGTTACTTGACAAGTTCTTTAAGCTTGAATAACGTTTTTTTGAATATATTACTTTTTCCCGTAGTCATCCAGATAATTAAATTATGAGAAAGGATAGATCTCAGGGTGTAAAATTCTTTAAAAAACATACCATTCCTTGTGTCATCACCCACTTTTTGAAATAGCTGCAGGTTTCTTAGAGGAACTTTAATCTCTTTATAATCAAGCCTGTTTTTCTTAATATAAGATGTAACCAACCTTGTACTTCTCATCCAGGTATCGTGGAACATTAAAAATCCATTCTTGTTGATCAAAAGGTCAGAGTAATAAAAGTCAATGAAAATTCCATCAAATTTATGGTCTCCATCAATAAAAACAAACTCAAATTTATGGTTTTCAGCAGCAAGTTTTGGCAAGACATTATGAGAGAAATCATTGCGAAAATCCAGGAATTCACTAAATCCCAGATTCTCAATGTTTTTCAGACCCAGGTTATCATAATTGCTTTGAAAGGGATCTATTGCAATGTGTTTGCTTTGCGTAGCCTGAATTATATGGGAAGCAGATCTTGCGTAGGCGAACCCTATCTCAAGGGTTTTTTTAATATTATGACCTTTTATAAAATCATGAATAAATAGTGCTTCGTTAGGTTTAATCGCTGATGATTCATCATTTGCATTGATAATGAGTTTGTTGCTAATGTCTTCAGTTTTCATTGTGCAGTTTTATAAATAACGAATATTGACCAATGTTTTATGAAAGAATGATTGTCTTTTGTGATTAATGCTTGAAAAAAGTTAATTCTTTCCCTCGAAAGAGGAATTATTATGTGTTATATAGCATAACAATTGCTTACAAAACAACACGTGTGCAAAGATAGAGGAATTCATCATTATGCATAAACCTAAGCAATAGAATCTATTTACATTTCAATAGAGTGTCCATCTAAACATCCTTCACCGGAAGATTTTCGGGGGCTTCCATAAGCGTATTGCTGAACTTTTTCAGGGTGGTAATTAGCGTATCAAGCTCTTCTGATTCCCGGGCCAGCAGTACATCCATCCCTTTGTGATCGAGTTTTTCCAGGACTCCTCTGATAGTAACTTTATGAATATCCGAAGCCGGCTGGAATGCATCTTCTTTGTGGTGTTCCGAACGTGTTTCTGTCACCAGCTGTACTTCCAGTAAATCATCCAGCACCTCTCTGACAATTTTAATAGGGATTTCAAGCAGTTGGGAAATCTGTGGGGGTGTTAAAGGGCTCTCGCCAAGGGCAAATCTTTTGGCAATCTGGTTGTAAATATACAAAGCCAGGACTTTCTTGTTGTAAGGACTCAGGTTTTTGGCTTCATGTTCAAATTCGTAATGCTCAACATTCTGGTTGGCAAATGCTATTTCGGCACCAAACAAAACCACCAGCCAGCTGAATCTGAGCCAGAGAAGCAGAAGGGGCAAAGCAGCGAAACTACCGTAAATAGCATTGTACCGCGATACACCTACCTGGAAATGAATATAACCCCACTGTAAGAATATAAAGAATGAGCCCGCTATGACGGCTCCGATAATGGCAGATCCGGGTTTAACATTGGTATTGGGCATTACCATATACAAAAGTGTAAATACAATCCAAATCAGCACGTAGGGAGTCAGATTCAGAAGAAAATTCACGGCAGGACTAAAAAACTGAAGAAACTCAAGCCTGCCGGCAATATCTGATACCTGCGTGGTCAGAAATACCATGGCTGCACTGGAGAGCATAAGAAACAGGGGCGCCACAAACATCATGGCAAAATAGTCACTTACCTTGCGCGAAAACGGGCGAGACTGCTTTATTTGCCAGATATCGTTGAACGATTCTTCCACATAGATCATTACAATGATAATGGTGTAGAGCAATATCAACAAACCCACACCAGCAACAATACCCCCCTGGGTCGTTTCGAGCATCGAATAAGCGAATTCCATTACATATTCAAACACTTCTTCTCTTCCTGCAAAAGCCTCCCGCAACTGATTCTCAAGCAATGCTTCAAGTCCGAATCCTTTGGCAATGCCAAACCCCATGGCTACCACCGGCACAATGGCCATCAAGGAATAATATGTTAGTGCAGAAGCTCTTAAGTGCAAGGCATCCTCCTCAAATCCGCGCACAGCAAGGATAATTATTCTGAGTTGCTTGATTAAAAATGATTTGCGGGGAGGTAAATCCTTGAGGGGAATTTTCCAAACATCTCGCTCAAGAAAGCTTATTGCTTTTCTTATCCTTGCAACTATTTGTTCTCTTCGCTTCATGGGGTAAAATTTAACAGTTCGATTGCCTCTGTTGAGTATACGCAATAATAAACAAAGGGTTTGACTTGCGCAAAATTAATACCTGGGCTTCCAGTCACCAAAAGATTTTTCCTTACTTTTGGAAAATAATCCATCACCCCTTAAAAAATTATTCAAATAAGATGCTTAACGGACCCTACAAAGCTCTGCTTCAGCAACTGGAGCAATTTATACCGGCTAAAAGGATATTTACCGACCCACTGAAAACCCTGGCATGGGGTACAGATGCAAGTTTTTACAGGCTTATCCCTCAAATTGTCATCATTGCTGACACCCAGGAAGAGGTATCCCAAATTCTTTCGCATACTCATAAGCTAAGCATCCCTGTCACTTTCCGTGCTGCCGGCACCAGTCTTTCGGGGCAGGCCATCAGCGACTCGGTGCTTATCGTGGCATCAGCAAACTGGAAGTCATGGGAGGTGCTGGATGAAGGCTTGCGTATCCGCTTACAACCCGGCATTATCGGCAGCAGGGCCAACATCATCCTGGCTCCCTGGGGCAGAAAAATCGGACCCGACCCGGCATCTATCAATGCCGCCATGATCGGGGGCATTGCTGCCAACAATGCCAGCGGAATGTGCTGCGGTACTGCCGAAAACTCCTACAATACCATCCACAGCATGAAAATCCTCCTGGGCGATGGCACCAACCTGGACACTTCATCAGCGGAGAGCAGGAAACAATTCGGGAAAAAACATCCTCAAATTCTTGAAAGACTTCAAGCACTGCACACACAGGTAAAGGAGGACCATGCCCTTGCCGAAAGAATCAGACACAAATACAAAATGAAAAACACCACGGGCTACAGCCTCAATGCCCTGGTGGATTTTTCAGACCCCTTTGACATCATCAATCATCTGATGATTGGTTCGGAAGGAACGCTGGGCTTTATTTCTGAAATAACCTACCATACTGTCCATGAACATCGCTTTAAAGCTACCACGCTCATTTTGTTTCCCGACATTCTAAAGGCCTGCCTTGCCACTACCGTTTTGAAAAAAGAACCGGTTGCTGCCGTGGAAATCATTGACAGGGCAGGTTTGCGGTCGGTTGAAAACAATGACGGGATGCCTTCCTACCTCAGTGAGCTCTCGCCAGAGGCAGCAGCACTGCTGGTAGAAACCAGGGCACACAGCCAGGAAGAACTTTTACACAATATTGACAAAGTCAAACTATCTCTGCTGGGCATACCCACGGTTTTCCCCATTGAGTTTACCGATATCCCTGCTGAGTACAATCTTTTGTGGAACATTCGCAAAGGGTTGTTTCCTTCCGTTGGAGCCATGCGAAAAACCGGTACTACTGTGATTATTGAAGATGTGGCATTCCCCCTGGAAACCCTTGCCACTGCTACACTTGAGCTGCAGGAGCTTTTCAAAAAATTTGGTTACCACGAGGCCGTAATTTTCGGACATGCACTGGAAGGCAACCTCCATTTTGTTTTTACCCAGGATTTTGGCTCCCCGGCTGAAGTGGAGCGGTACGACCAGTTTATGAAAGAACTGGTAACCATGGTAGTAGACAAATATGACGGCGCACTGAAAGCAGAACATGGTACGGGACGCAACATGGCTCCATTTGTAGAAAAAGAGTGGGGCACCCAGGCCTATGAGCTGATGAAGGAAATCAAGGATATCTTCGACCCCGGTTATCTTATCAATCCGGGTGTTATCCTGAACCCAAGTCCAAATGCCCACCTTGAAAACCTGAAGCCCCTGGCTCCCGTTGATGAAATTGTGGATAAGTGCATTGAATGCGGTTTTTGTGAGCCGGCATGCGTGTCTCACGACCTGACCCTGAGCCCCCGCCAGCGCATCGTGGTGCTAAGGGAAATGGCCCGGCTCAAAGAAAACGGGCATCAACCCCATATATTGGCCTCTTTGGTGAATCAGTTTGATTATGACGGCGACCAAACCTGCGCTACCGACGGACTCTGCGCTTTGAACTGCCCCGTAAAAATTGATACCGGAGAAATGGTAAAAGCCCTCCGCAACAACAAAATCAGACCCTGGCAAAACAGATTGGCTTCAAGACTGGCAAAAAACACCTCCGCAGTAGTAAAATCAGCGGCCACAGGATTGAATTTTGTCCATTTTACCCGCAAAATAGTGGGCAGCAAAATCTTGCAAAGCACCGCCAATGGTATGCGCTGGATTTCGGGCAACAGGATTCCCCAATGGAACAAATATTTTCCCAGGGGAGGAAAACGAATACAACCCCAGCCAGTCAACCAGGAGAATCCGCTGAAGGTAGTATACTTCCCTTCCTGCATCAACCGGGGAATGGGTGTTTCGCCCGATTATGATGAAAAAGTTCCCTTGACTGACAAAATACCGCAATTGCTCAAAAAAGCAGGGTACGAGATTATCTATCCCGAAAGGGTAAATCATCTGTGCTGTGGCATGGCTTATTCAAGCAAGGGCTACAAAGACCAGGGAAAACAAAAATCAGATGAACTGCAATCTGCTTTGTTGCTTGCCAGCGAACAGGGCAAATACCCCATCCTGTGCGACATGAGTCCTTGCCTGTACACCATGAAAAACAACATGGAGCCGGGGATGAAGCTTTATGAACCTGTAGAATTTATCCTTGAGCATCTTGCCGACAAGCTTACTTTCACACCCCTTGATGAAGAGGTGGCGATATTTGCTGTTTGCAGTGCCAAAAAAATGGGGCTGGAAGCCTCAATGATAAAACTGGCCCATATGTGTTCGAAGAAAGTTAAGACAGTGGATGCCAACTGCTGCGGGTTTGCCGGAGACCGCGGGTTTAGCTATCCCGAATTGAATGCACATGGCCTGAGAAGTATCCGCGAACAAACCCAATCGTGTTCATCAGGCTACTCTACCAGCCGAACCTGCGAAATCGGATTGAGCCTGCACAGCGACAAGTCTTTCAGCTCTATTGTTTACCTGGTTGACAAAGCAACTTCTTAACAACTATTCCACGGTCATCTCTCCTCTGAGAGAAGTCTGAAGATACTTTTTAATCTTTTTGACCGGATAGTTGTGACCCAATAAATACATCAACTTGGTAATCGCTGCTTCAAGGGTAATATCGTAGCCACTGATAACCCCAATTTTTTCCAGACCTATACTGGTTTCATATTTACCCATTTTCACGCTGCCACCTCTGCATTGTGTAACGTTGTATACGATCAACCCCTTGCTGATAGCAGCCTCCAGTTCTTCCAGAAACCAGGAATAGGTAGGAGCATTGCCCGAGCCAAAAGTCTCCATCACCAGGGCCTTAAGTCCTTTAATGTTAAGAATAGAGGAAACGATCTCCCGGGAAATCCCCGGAAACAAGGTCAGTACTGCCACACTGGTATCCATTTGGGTAAAAATCCTGAATTCCTGGTTCACAGCCGGATGGATGGCTGCAAAATCATACTTGATCTCTACCCCTGCCGTTGCCAGCTCCGGGTAATTGACCGAGCGGAAGGCTTCAAAATGCTCGGCATTGAATTTATGGGTGCGGTTGCCACGGTATAGCTGGTATTCAAAATAAATACACACTTCGGGAACCAGTGCTTTCCCGTCTTTTTTGGCTGCGGCAATTTCGAGAGAGGTAATAAAATTCTCTTTCCCATCGGTACGTATCATCCCAATGGGGAGTTGCGAACCGGTAAGAATTACAGGTTTGGAAAGATTTTCCAGCATAAAACTCAGTGCAGAAGCCGTGTAAGCCATGGTATCGGAGCCATGCAAAATCACAAACCCGTCGTAAATCTCATAATGTTCTTCGATGATGCTTGCCAGGCGCACCCATATCTCAGGCTCCATGTTGGAAGAATCGATTATAGGATCGAAAGAAATGCTTTCTATGCGAAAGCCAAACTTTTTTATTTCGGGAATTTGTGAGGTAAGATGTTTGAAATCGAAAGGATTGAGGGCCCCCGTTTCAGAATCCTGTACCATTCCAATAGTTCCTCCGGTATATATTACGAGTATTTCAGCTTGCTTGCTCATGATGATTATAAGGAATTTTCCAGCTTTAGTATTTAAAAAAAGTATTGTTGTACTTAATCAATTTTGAAAAGTGAATGGGCTGCTTTAGTGGTTTCCTCTGCTACCATTTCACGGGAAATCCCCTTTATCTCAGCGATTTTGTTTGCAATCAGGGGGATATAAGCAGGTTCATTTCTTTTTCCGCGATGCGGTACCGGCGGCAGATAGGGAGCATCGGTCTCCAGGATGATTTTGTCGAGGGGGGTATTTTTCACCACCTCTGCCATTGCACTTTTCTTGTAGGTAACCACCCCTCCTATTCCCAGCCAAAACCCAAAATCAGTAAACCATCTTGCCTGTTGGGTGTCGCCGGGAAAGCAGTGCATCACCCCTTTCAGGTTCGTTCCACGGTATTGGTCCAGAACATCCATAATTTCTGTTACTGAATTGCGGGAATGAATTACCAGGGGAAGGTTAAACTCCAGCGCCCATTCAATCTGGGTCCGGAAGGACTGCACCTGCAAATCAAAATGGGTTTTATCCCAGTACAAATCAATGCCCGTTTCACCTACTGCAAAAAACTTCATGACCCTGAACCGGGCTTTCATGGTTTCCAGTATCTTTTCAAAACCCGGCTTAACCGAAGTGGGGTGCAACCCCATCATGGGCAGGCAGTTTTGGGGATACTTCTCATGCAGTTGGAGCATAGGGCCGGTGGTTTCTTCATCCACATTGGGCAGGAGCATATATTTCACTCCTGCCCTCAGTGCTCTTTCAACGGCCATATCCCTGTCCTGGTCAAATTGTTCGAGGTACAGATGATTATGGGTATCGATAAAATGGGTCATATCGTAATTTGTATCAGCAAGAAAACTCATCATCTTTACAAGTGCTTGATAAGAAAGCGTCAAGTGCAAGGCATGCGATGACTGAGAAACAGGAGTTTACTTTTCGTAAATGACTGTTTTGAAGGCAAGCATAACGCAGCAATTGGCGTTTTCTTGCAAGCACTTTAATTGAATTTCTTTCCCACCTCCTGTAACATAAGTGAGGTCATGCGCTTAAGGTCAAAAGTATTTTCCAGCCCCCAGTCGCGTTGCGCTACGCTATCGTCGATGCTCTTGGGCCATGAATCGGCAATGGCCTGGCGAAAGTCGGGCTCATAGGAAATGGAAAAGTCGGGAATGGTTTTCTGTATTTCTTTGGCTATCTCTTTGGGGCTGAAACTGATTCCAGCCACGTTGTAGCTTGACCTTACTGTTATTTTTTCTGCCGGAGCCTCCATAACTCCAATGGTAGCTTTGATGGCATCATCCATAAATTGCATAGGCAGATAAGTATTCTCTCCCAAAAAGCAATTGTATTTTTTCTCCTTGATGGCGTCATAAAAGATTTCTACGGCATAGTCGGTGGTACCGCCACCGGCTTCTGTCTTATGGCTGATGAGACCGGGGTAGCGGAGGCTTCGTCCGTCAACACCATATCTCTGGAAATAATACTCCAGCCAGCGTTCCCCTGCCAGCTTACTGATACCGTATACTGTGTTGGGTTCCATCACGGTAAACTGCGGAGTGTCAACCCTGGGAGTGGTGGGGCCAAATACGGCAATGGAGCTGGGCCAGAAAACTTTGTTCAGATTCAGTTCGCGCGATAATTCGAGTACGTTGAGCAAGCTCTCCATGTTGATATGCCAGCTTGCAAGGGGCTTTTTCTCAGCATTGCCCGAAAGGATGGCCGCCAGATGGTAAATCTGGGTGATCTTGTTGCGGCTTACTGTTCCAAAAAGCCTGTGGGTATCCAGAACATCCAGAATTTCGAAAGGCCCGCCTTCGGTAATTTCTTTATCTGCCGGCTTGATATCTGTGGCTACCACATTGGCATCACCATACATTCTTCTCAGTTCAAGTGTTAGTTCTGAGCCAATTTGTCCTGCACATCCTATTACAAGTATTTTTTCCATATTATGTTTAGATTAGAGATTTAAGGGTGGCGCAAAGTTAGAAATCTTTTTTTGATAGGGTCTCATTCCTGCGGGTTGTCATGATAAAAATCAGCAGGTGGAATTGAAAAAAAAATTATTTTTATCCTTGCCCAAAAACACATACTTTTGCTTTTAGCTTCACAGCGGGAATATCTATTTAGAACAAAACACATGGAAAACTTTATTGTATCAGCACGCAAATACCGCCCTGCAACTTTTGACATGGTCGTTGGCCAGGCCTCTATCACCAATACCCTGAAGAATGCCATCAAGAACAACCACCTTGCACAGGCATTTTTGTTTTGTGGCCCCCGGGGTGTGGGGAAAACCACCTGCGCGCGTATCATGGCCAAAACCATCAACTGTGAAAATCTCACGGAGAATATTGAAGCCTGCAACCAATGTAAATCCTGTGTTTCTTTCAATGAATCCAACTCTTTTAATGTGCATGAGCTGGATGCTGCCTCCAACAACTCGGTAGACGATATCCGCAACCTGGTTGACCAGGTGCGCATCCCCCCTCACATCGGAAAATACAAAGTATACGTAATCGATGAGGTTCACATGCTTTCACAGGCCGCTTTCAATGCCTTTCTGAAAACCCTGGAAGAGCCTCCCGCTTATGCCAAGTTTATTCTGGCTACCACAGAAAAGCACAAGATTATCCCCACGATCCTTTCCAGGTGCCAGATATTCGATTTTAACCGCATTACCATCGACGATATTGCACGTCAGCTGGAGTTTGTGGCCAAAAGTGAGAAGATCGAAACAGAATACGACGCCCTGCACATCATTGCTCAAAAAGCAGATGGTGCCATGCGTGATGCCTTGTCTATCTTCGACCAGATTGTAAGTTTTGCCGGAAACCACGTCACCTATAAAGCTGTTGTTGAAAACCTCAACGTGCTGGATTACGACTATTTCTTTGCCATGACGGACCACATTCTGGCCGCGGAGACCACAGATATACTATTGCTTTACAACACGATCATTGACAAAGGCTTTGAAGGAGCCCATTTTATAGGCGGTTTTTCTTCTCACCTGAGAAATTTGCTCATGTGCAAAGATGCCAAAACAGTGAAACTAATGGATGTGGGTGAAAACATCCGCCAGAAATATCTGGAACAGGCAGGCAAATGCCATCCCGTTTTTTTGCTCAAAGCACTCGAAATGAGCAACAAATGCGACTTTTCCTATCGTACCAGCAACAACAAACGACTGCATGTGGAGCTTACGCTGCTGCAGATTGCTGCACTGTTGCAGTCAGGTCAGGAATCAACGCCTGCCGCTTCTGCACCGGCCCTGAAAGCTCCGGCCCAGGCGTTGCAGACTCCTGCCCAGAGCCGGCCACAATCCAACGTAGCATCTCCTTCCACTTCTTACCAAAGTGAGAAGAAAGAACAACCCTCTGCAACCCAAACTACTCAGCCATCCTCAGGCTCCGCGCCTTCACCGGCAGCATCCAGGCCTGCTCCTTCAGCAGGGCCGGGACCTAAATCATTCAGCATAAAAATCAACCAAAGCCCGCAGGAGGACGAAAAAAAAAAAGACCAGCTGACCAGTAATCTTGAGCAAGAAGATAAACCCGAAGAAAGTTTCTCTGAAAATGATTTACTGGATGTATGGGATAAACTTAAGGAGAATTACAAA
Source organism: Bacteroidota bacterium (assembly GCA_007694165.1). GTDB lineage: Bacteria > Bacteroidota > Bacteroidia > Bacteroidales > UBA7960 > SKVR01. Next base: position 63,336 of record RECE01000326.1, on the reverse strand, counting down.
ATTTCCAGTGTAAGCATTTTCACTGCCCTCAATACACACCCTCCTGTCTTGATTGATGACATCACCATTGAGATGGGGGTGGACAACCTGGTGCAGCAAGACAACATTTTTGAGCAGAAACCCCAGATTCTGAGCTTCCTCAGGAAAAACCTCAACAATTACGCAATCAACTTCCAGGTAAGAATTAAAGAAAACAGAAAAGTACAAAAGGCTTACCTTCCTGCAGAAAAGTTTCAAAAGATGGTGGATAAAAACCCGGATTTGGAGCGATTGAAAAACGATCTTGACCTTGACCTCATATATTGATGTTTTTCTTTGCCCATTAAGGTTTAATTTTCCACAAGTGTAATTCTGCAAGAAAAGAGCATACTAATTCATCACGAACTGAACAATTATCAATCAAAACTATTCAATAATTTGAAACATAAACGAATCGTTAATTTAAACTTTACAAACATGAAACTACATTTTAAGGCGCTTTTCACCTTAGGATTCCTGCTGATTGCCACATTGAGCTACAGCAGCACACCCAAAATTGAATTTACCGAATATACTCTTGACAATGGCTTGCATGTCATTCTTCAGCAAGACAATACCACCCCCAACGTGGTTGTCAACATCATGTATCATGTAGGAGCCAAGAACGAACATCCTGAGCGTACCGGTTTTGCTCACTTTTTCGAACACCTTATGTTTGAAGGAAGCAAGCATATCGACAGGGGAGAATTTTCTGAAATAGTCGAACAAGCAGGCGGTACACTCAATGCATTTACCAGTTTTGACGTTACCAACTATTACATCCTGTTGCCCTCCAATCAACTTGAACTGGGCTTATGGATGGAATCGGAGCGCATGCTTCACCCAAAAATTGACTCTGTTGGTATCGCAACCCAAAAGAGCGTTGTTACGGAAGAGATGCAACAAACCCGCGACAACCGCCCTTACGGGAGGTTGCTCATCGAAACCATATCAAGGGCTTTTACAGTGCATCCCTACAAAGGTGATGTTCTGGGTCTTGACCCCCACGTACGCAACGCTACAGACGAAGACATCAAGAACTTTCATGACATGTTCTATGTCCCCAACAATGCCGTGCTGGTAATTACCGGTGACATTGACAAGGCTGAAACCAAAAAAATGGTTGAAAGATATTTTGGAGATATCCCTGCAGGAACCCAGGAATTTCGTCGCCCTGCTATAGATGCAGAACCCCGTCGTACAGCAGAAGTTCGCGATACCGTATATGACAATGTTCAAATACCAATGATTATCCAGGCTTATATGATACCCGCCCAGGGAACACCCGATTTTTATGCTGTAGAAATGCTGGGAACGCTTATGTCGCAAGGACAAAGCAGCAGGCTCTACCGCAGGCTGGTAGACCAGGAGCAGAAAGCGCTTCAGGTTGCCTCCATTGCCCTGGGACTGGAACACCCCGGTATTAACCTCACTTTTGCACTTGCCAACATGGGCACTGATCCGCGCGATATTGAAAATGTTTTTAATGAAGAGCTGGAGAAAGTGCGGAATGAACTGGTAAGCGAAGAGGAATTGCAAAAAGTAAAAAACCAGATTGAAAACAGAATGGTAAACAGCAACACTACCATTGCCCGACGCGCTACCAACCTGGCTAACTATCATTTGCTTTACGGTGATGCCAACCTTATCAATACAGAACTGGAAAGGTACATGAAAGTTACCCGTGAAGACATACGCCGTGTTGCCAGAGAATATTTCAGAGAAGACAACAGGGTTGTTCTTTACTGGTTGCCCAAAGGAGAAAGCTGATAAGCAATCCTTCTGTTTTACAAACCACTTTTTCAATCCATTCAGATCTAAAAAAAGTCAATAAACCCCGATAAAACAGAGCGGTTTACCCCAATAACACAAAGCTTCTCAAGAGAACAAACCCGGGAAAAACCCTCTGCAGGAAAAAAGAAACATTATCATGAAAAAAATCATTTCAATATTTATTTTCAGTTTCCTTGCTGTTTTAACAGTAAGTGCACAGTTAGACAGAAGCCAGCGCCCTGAGCCAGGTCCAGCTCCGGTTATTCAACTGGGAGATTTCGAAAGTTTTACCATGGAAAACGGACTCCAGGTAATCGTAGTGGAAAACCGCAATGTACCTGTTGTTTCATTTCAGCTTACCCTGGACATCGACCCAATTCTGGAAGGAGAGGCAAAAGGTTACATCGACTTTGCAGGGCAGCTGATGAGAGAAGGAACGACCAACCGAAAAAAAGCAGAAATTGATGAGGCGGCAGACTTTATTGGTGCCAACCTTTCCACCTACTCTACCGGCATGTTCGGCTCTTCACTAACTCGCCACAAAGGCACCTTGCTTGATCTGATGTCCGACGTATTGCTCAATCCCATCTTCCCTGTAGAAGAGCTTGAAAGACGCATCAATCAGGCCCGTTCAGGACTTCAAACCATTAAAACGGATGGAAATGCTATTGCTCGCAACGTTTCTCTTACCCAGACCTACGGTTCTGATCATCCTTACGGTGAAGTTCTTACAGAAGAAACCCTTGACAACATTACGGTAGACCTTCTGAAGGATTATTACAACACCTACTGGAAGCCCAATGCAGGCTACATGGTAATCGTTGGCGATATCGATGTTACAGAAGCCAAAACATTAATGAATAAATACTTCAGCAGCTGGCAAAGAGGCGATGTTCCCCGTCACACTTACCCCACCCCTGTTGCTCCCGAAGGCAGAAGAGTTGCTTTTGCAGAAAGAACCGGCGCTTCTCAAAGTGTGGTTCAGATAACTTACCCTGTAGTGCTGCCCGTAGGGCATGAAGATGCCATCAGTGTTAGCGTTATGAATGGAATACTTGGTGGTGGAGTGTTTTCCGGAAGGCTGATGCAAAACCTTCGCGAAGACAAAGGGTATACCTACGGGGCACGGTCCAACATTTCTACCGACAGGCTGGTAAGCCGGTTTATCGCTTCAACCGAAGTGCGCAACAGCGTGACTGACAGCACAGTGGTAGAGATTCTTGGAGAAATGGAGAAACTCATCAATGAGCCTGTATCTGAAAGGGATATCGAGCTGGTAAAAAACTACATGACAGGTCAGTTTGCCCGCTCCCTGGAGAGCCCAAGAACCATTGCTAACTTTGCCCTCAATATCAAAAGGTATGATCTTCCTGAAGACTATTATGCCAATTACCTTACCAGGCTGGAAGCTGTGAACATCGAGGATGTGCAGCAAATGGCACAAAAGTACCTCAAGCCCAACAATGCAATTATCGTTGTTGCCGGAAGCATGGATGAAGTACCCGAAACACTTGAACGATTCAGTGCTACCGGCACAGTTGAGTTTTTTGATGCTTTTGGCCAGCCCTTTGTAGCTCCCGAACTGGAAGAAGCTCCTGCCAATGTAACCGTGCAAACCGTACTTAACAAATATTTTAATGCCATCGGAGGGAAAGAAAGCTTCAACAAAATCAATGACCTCAAGCAGGTAATTGAAATTGAAATGATGGGACAGAAAGCTACCATTAAGCAATACCAGAAAGCACCCAATAAACTCAGGGTAGAAACAATTTTTGGAGGAAATGTGGTTCAGGCACAGATTTTTGACGGCAATACCGCAGCCATGACAGGCATGATGGGTAGCCAGCAGTTTACAGAAGGCCCCGAGTTCGAAACCATGAAAATGCAGGCTATTATGAATGCTGAAATGAACTATGCTGATTATGGTATAGAAAAATCACTGGAGGGAATTGCCAATCTTGAAGGTAAGAGAGCTTACAGGGTATTGGTTATTTCTCCTGAAGGGCAAAGATCACGTGAGTTTTACGACTATCAAACAGGGTTAAAAATCCGTTCTGAATCAGAAATGGGAACCGCTTTGTATGATGACTATCAACCACTTGTAATTGAAAAAGAAGGGAAAAGACCTTCGTTTTTCGCGCGCTTGTTTGGAGCCAAAACCCCTGTTGAGTCATTCGAGCTTAAGTTTCCACGTTTGATTACACAACAGGCCGGTGGTCAGGTTATTGAAATGAAAGTAACTGAAATTGAAATCAATTCAGGTATCGAAAAAGAGAAGTTTTTGATCAACTAAATACTTTACCCACAAACCATTGAAAAAGCTATCCTCCCCGGATAGCTTTTTTTTTGCGCCCAAAATTAAAGTGGTTGAAAAAAACATTGTACACCATTCTGAACCTTTGCATGATGAAAGGATAATTAGAATAAGGATAACACTGAATCACAACATTTTGCAACCTTATGTTAAAATAATCGTACAACCACGAAACCATTTTTACAAAAACCAAAAAAACCCATAATGAAATCTCCGTGGCAACGTCTTTAACAATACCGAAGAATAATCTAAAAGGAGCTTCCAGGTGGCCATTTTAAACCAAACTCTAAACACATGAAAAATCTGCTGACGTGTCTTACAATAGGGGTTTGCCTGTCAGGCAATATGAATTCTGCTGCTTCCAATGCAACTGGTGAAGCTCAAAACAAGGTTAACTGGCACAAATTTGAATGGCACACCCAAACCAACAATTACTTCCACGATACCCCCAACCAGGTAATGGTTGCCAATTTTCACGTGGGAGGGATTCCGGAAGTGCAGACCTTTATTCTTACCCTCAGCAATCCTTTTAGTCTTTTATACGACTATGGTTATGACAACATGGTTTACCGCAACCCGGCTTTTGCAACCCGAACAGAAAGTGTGCAAAGGATAAGTACCATGCGCGAACAAGTTCTCAGGGATCTGGAAATAAGTATCAACAGGCAACTACTGGGAGAAGATAACATGAGGATAATCACTACCGAAGAATCTGCAAGAGAAAACAGGATAAAAGGAGAGCTGGGCTTTGGTTTGTTTCACCGCAATAGAAAGATTCTACTGATAGATAACCAGGGAGAGCGTTTTGCCAGCGTTGAAGAACTTCCCGCATCCATAGAGCAGCACGTACTATTCGTACCCATGAAAGTTGAAGCAGGACTTTTGGTAATCCCAGTCACAATTGCGGGACGTGAGACAGAAATGTTTTTCGACGGTTCATCGCGTCCGGCACTGGTTGTATTCCAAAATCGAACGTTTCGCCAAATTGTCTCTACCAGAGAGGCCCCGGAAAAACTTATGCACGTTACCATGCAAAATGAGTTTGTGGAACTGAAAGGATTTGCACCCGAGATCACCATGCTTTTTAAAGGAATGCCTCTGGCAGACTACAATGTTTATCATTCGGGCGAGCGGGCACCCTCGGGTATAAGAGGCAAAATTTCCCAGGCATTTTTCAGGGACTACATCATGATTTTTGATTACAAAAATGAACGATTCGGTATTGTAAAACCCGAAGATCTCAACCATTAAAGCCTTCTCACCCGATTACTCTTGTTTTTAAGGATCCCTCACTGAGGCGGGTTACAAGTTCGTCGCCTTCTTTTACATCTGTTGCTTTTTTCAGGCTTTTCCCATTATGCAGTGTAATGGAATAGCCCCTTTTGAGCACATTCAACGGATCCAGAAGTTCTCTTTTCGTTTGAAGGTTTTCAATCAGACTGTTTTCTTTGACAAAAAACTGCTTTGCCAGCGTAGAAAGCCTTATTTGATGGTTATCAACATCACACTGTACTTTAAAAAGCAGCCTGGGGATTATCAACGACATTTTGAGGGCTTTGTCGTGCAGGTTATCTTTGTGAACCTGTTGCATTGCCCGCGTATCGCGCAACAAAGAAGAAGTGATGGAATCAAGTTTGTTCTTTTGGGAGGCTATCAGGTAAGCAGGGTTTCTGGCTGTGCTGTTGCTGAGATGGTCCAGGATATTATTCTGAAAAGCAAGCAGGCTAAGGGTTTTTGAGCGCATTGCCCGTGAAGCATTCTCAATACGTTGTTCGAAAGTTTTAAATTGTTCCACAATGAAATAGGCCACATCGGTAGGGGTGATTTTGTTGGACCACGCTACCATTTCTGCAATGGTTTCATTGGTTGCATGACCGATACCTGTGATAACCGGCAAAGGGGAAGTGGCAATTTCTTTGGCAAGTTGATAGTCATCATAACAATTAAGCCCTATATCACCTCCCCCTCCCCTTATTATAGCAATCATATCAAACCTTTGTTTTGCTTTTCTGATAATGCGCAATTGAGAAATAATCCCTTCGGCTGCTTTGTCTCCCTGCAAAACGGATGGAAACAAGAAATGCCACCATGCATACTTTTCGGCCTGGCCGCTGAGAATTTTCAAAAAATCGCTGTACCCTTTGCTGGTTTCAACCGAAATAACGGCTATTCGTTTGGGCAAAAGAGGCATGGAAAGGGCTTTGTTAGTATTGAAAACCCCTTCTTTTTTCAGTTTTTCGATGTTACGGGTTTTTTCCATGGCCATTTCGCCCAGGGTAAAAGCCAGCTCCACCTCCCATATTTGCAAAGACAAACCATAAACAGGATGAAAGCCCAAAGAGGCCCTGAAAAGAATTGACATCCCCTCCCGAAGAGGCTCACCAGCCGCAGCAGTAAACTGCCTGTTGATCATTTTATAGTCAGCAGCCCATATAACCGCCCGCATCTGAGCCTGAATAACGTTTCCAGACTTGTCCACCAATTCCGGATAACAATGTCCGCTGCGGGGGTAATAATTGAGTTTAGCTATTTCGGCTTTAATCCAGTAAGTTGAAGTGTAGCTGTGTTCAATAACAGACCTGATACTTTTTCCCAATTCGGTTAAAGTAAACACTTTCCGGGTACTTTCCATAAGATTTTAATTTCTTTCCAATCAATGAATCTACCATTTAAGGCGGGCAATAAGCTGCCTGAAGTCGTCGGATCTTACCGGTTTGGTTATGTAATCATCCATACCCTGCTCCATATATTTCTCGCGATCCCCCTGAAGTGCGTTGGCACTGAGCCCAACAACCGGAGGAAGGTCAGAATATTGTTCTTTCAGTTTTTTGGTTGCCGTTATTCCGTCCATAACCGGCATCTGAATATCCATCAAAATGAGATCAAAATTGCCGGGCTTATACTGCTTTAATGCTTCCTCACCATTATTTGCCAGTGCAATACGGTGCCCCATTGAGGTAAGAATAAGAGAAATTACCTTTTGATTCACCCCTTTGTCTTCGGTGAGCAATATGCGTAATCCTGTTTTTTTGGCAGCTTTGTTTTCGTCAGACAGCTCATCAGGTTTCTTTACTTCATTCACCTGTGCAGCAGCAAAGGTAAACCAGAAAGTACTGCCTTCTCCGGGTACACTATCAACATCAATTTCTCCGTTAAGCAATATGGCAAGCTCTTTACAGATAGACAACCCCAATCCCGACCCCTCTATATAAGTCTCACTGATATTATGTATCTGCGAAAAAGGCTTGAACAAGTTCTTTTTCATGGCGTCCGAAATCCCGGGCCCCTGGTCTTTTACCATAACCTTAAACAGCATCTGCCCATTGTCTTTAGATGGTACAGGCATGATTTCCATGGTCACATCGCCCTCTCTCGCATACTTTACGGCGTTGGAAATGAGATTGGAAATCACCTGGAAAATCCGATGCTTGTCGGCGTGTATATATTCGGGGAGGTTTTCCAGTCCTTTGGTAAGGAACCTGAAATTGTTTTTACCTAAGGATTGAAATAACTTTTCTGATTTGGTAAAAATCTCCCTGAAAGAAAAATCCACAGGATTAAGCCTTATGCCACCAGCTTCAATTCTGGAGTAATCCAAAACTTCATTAATTATATTGCGCAGGTTTTCTGATGAGAATTTCACAGTATCAAGAAAATCTTTCTGGGTATCGTTGAGTGGTGTATTCTCCATAAGCTCAAGCATACCATCAATCGCTGTTAAGGGGGTTCTGATCTCATGACTCATCTGAGCAAGGAAGTTTTGCTTAAACCGTGCGCTCTCATTGGCCACCAGTATTTCCTGTTTGAGCCTTTCACTGGTTTTTGACTCTGTAATATCCCTGATAATACCAACCACCTTATTCTCTGCAACATTCATCTCTGCCATGGAATGAATATATCTTAGCTGGCCGTCGCTTGCTCTTGTTATCTGGAATGTAACATCATAAGGCTTACCGGTAAGTTCATGTTGCTGCATTTCATTTTTGAGCATGTTTCTGTATTTCTCAACCACCATTTCATTCACTGCCTTGATGTGCATTTCGCTGGATGTTGCCCCATAAATCTTACTTGCTTCTTCCGAAAACTTTACCATGGATGTGTTGAGATCAAGTTCCCAGCTACCCACATTTGAAATTTTCTGTGCCTGTTTCAGTTGTTTTGCACTTTGATGGAGCATCTCAAGAGTTTTCAGCTGTTCCACAAGGATACTTTTCCTGCGAAAAAGCTCAGCCAACTGAAGGCCAATACCCATTATCAGATCAACAAACTCCTGGTCTTTTTCTCTGAACTGCTTCATAAAAAACACCATTACACAAACGACCTCATCGTTAGTCATAATAGGTATTCCCACTGCAGATTTAATCTTGTAGGTACCTGCCTCTTTTTTCCGCAGGAAGTTTTCATCCTGCTGGAGGTCATTCACCCATACTACGCTTTTTTTTGCCCAGACCCTTCCCGGTATCCCTATGTTTATAGGAAATGAATAATCCTGACTTAACTCTATAAAGCCTTCGAATTCATCTTTAGACACACAATAGGATCCCGAGTAAATCATCGCTTGCATTTTTTCCGATGGCAGCCAGGCCTCTCCAAGGTCCCAACTATTATCTTCACATACGCGCTGAAGAGTATATTGCAGCACTTCCTCCAGTGAATCTGACTTTTCAATCTTGCGGGCAATGGAAAACAGCATTTGAAGTTTATCCCGTTCCTTTTTAATGGCCGACTCATTTTCCCATACCTGTGTATTATCCACTACGGTGGATACCATGATATTTTGATTAATAAGGGGAATGTTAATAGCATTGACAAACTTCTGTTCTCCTTTTACGGTAACAATGGCGATATTGTCCCACCGCATCCTTTCAGGATCGCCACTTTCAACATCTGCAAGTATTCTGGTGCGGATTTGCTCCCGGTAGTTGATATCAGGGTAGACCAATTGAAAAAAGTTGTCAACATCTTTCAACTCCTCTTCAGGCCAGCCATATATTTCCACAAACTTCTTGTTCATGTAGAATGCTTTCCCACTATCATATGCATTCAAAGCAACACCGATAGGGAGATTGTCGAGCACGGTTTGGATGAAATCCTTCTGTTCTGTTATCTCTTCCCGCGCCTTTACAATATCGGTAATTTCTCTTCCCACACCAACAATTTCCTTTACTTCCCCGTCCTCACCAACAACGGCAGTATCTACCCATGATATCCACCTCCAGCCATCTATTGTCATGGCACGTTGTTCTATATAACAATGATATGGGGGTGCATAGAGTTTTTCCATGGCTTTATTTGTGGCTTCCCTGTCATCGGGATGCACCAGTGGCAGAAATGTTTTTCCAATAAGGTCATCAGTAGTTTTGCCAAACAACCTGCAGTAAGAAGGACTTACGAAAAGAAAACGTCCTTCATTGTCAACCTTAACAATCAAGTCTGTCTGGTTGTCAACCAGCAAACGGTAACGTTCTTCACTTTCCTTAAGATTCTGTTCTGCCTTTTTGCGCTGGGTAATATCACGCCAGCTAACATGCAGAACTCTCTCTCCTTTGTAATGTATGAGTGTCATCACTACTTCCAGAAGGATTCCTTCTCCATCAGACCGCAGATGCATCCATTCAAACTGAAGGTTACCTTTTCTCAGGGCATCAGCAATGAGGACCCTCATTTTCTCATCAGATCTTTGTCCATCCGGCTGCAGGTGAGGGGAAATCTCCCACGGTGTTTTATTAATAAACTCCTCTTTTCTTGTCAATCCCAGGAATTTAAGCGAAGAAGGATTGCAATCGATAAAACGGTGGTTTTTGATAAGGGAAATAGGGTCGGTTGATTGCAGAAACAAACTCTTAAAAGCTTCTTCACTTTCTTTGATGGTAATTTCTGCTTTCCTGCGGTCTTCCAGAAGCTCTTCAAGCATGGTGTTGGCAGACTCCAGAATGCCTCCACGAAACTTTAACTCCCTTGCTCTTAATAGTAGTTTCCGGCTTTGCCTGTATGCTATTATGAGCAGAATTGCCAATAAAACACCTCCTAAATAGAACCACATGTTTTGGTAAAAAGGTTTAGAATAGGCAAGTGTTGCATTTAACAAATTACTAAGGCTTTGAGAATATCCGGCATAAGCCATATTTGTCCATCCCCCTGAAAGCAAAACGCTGTCTGACCCCTGAGAAAAAAAAGGGAGGAGCAGGGCAAAACCTATGAGCAATGCTTTGCGATAATAAACACAGAAACCCATACCTGCATGTTTTGTATTGTTGAAATTATGGAGTCCCGGGGGCAATCCTTCGGCTCTCAGCACAATCAGAATACTTTAAGTTAAGAACAAGGTATAATAATTATAAAATTACAATTTTTGCCCCACTCAACAAATCTTTATTTACCTTTTCATAAAATATATAATGGGGGGATTGGCCGAGTTCTGAGAAGGCTAAAAAAGAAGGATGCAAAACACTAATGCACAAGAGGAATTACAATTTTCAGGTTTTCACCAGGAGCATCATTTTGAAAAACCACAGTTCCGTTTAATGAATCTATGCGGTTTTTCATACTTTCCATATTTACATTCAGTTCTTTTATTTTGTCTTTCGGTGTTACTTTTCGTGAAAAACCTTCTCCGTTGTCTGAATATTCTATTACCAGAAGGGAATCTTTCATTTTTAACTCCAGCTGAATGCGGTCGGCTTTTGAATATTTAACAGAGTTGGCAATAAGCCTGGTAAGGACCCGATAGAGGATAATGCTAATTTCCTTATCCAGTTCCGGAATATTGTCAGCAACCAGAAACTTTACATCAGGACCCGACTGCTCTTTCAGCTTGTTGATATGGGAGGAAATGGCCTTTACGAGTCCGAAGTCATTGATTAGATTGGGCCTGAGGTCATTGGCAAGATTCCGCACGCTGGTTACGGCATCATCTACAAGATCATTGCAGTAATCAATAACTTTAATCTGCTTTTCATCAAATTTTCCCATAGATCTAATCCGCTCCATAGACATTTTAATAGCAGAAACCAATGGGCCAATGCCCTCATGCAACACCTCCGCAAACTTATTTTTCTCCTGTTCTTCTGCTCTGAACACTGCCCTGGCAAGTTTTTTCACTGCCATTCTCTCTTCTGTTACATCTCTGGCAATACAGTTGACAAAAAAGATATTATTTTCTTTGACAGAATACCCTTTAACTTCGTGGCATTTCCATTCTCCGTTTTTATGCTGCACCCTGTACTCAGCAGCAAAATGCGAACTTTTTGCTTGAACAATTTCGATCATTTGTTTTTCCATCCTTGGTTTATCATCAGGGTGTACCAGATCAAAGATAGTAATCCGTGAGAGCTCTTCAGGAGACAAACCCATATGCCGCTGCCAATTGGGGGAGGAATAGATTATTTGACCATCAACGGATAGTTTCACAAAAAAATCGGTGGCCTTTTCTACGAAATTCCTGAATCTTTCTTCGCTCTCCCGCAGGGCAAGTTGAGCCTTGCGAAGCTCTTCATCTCTATGAATTTCATGCCCAAGCCGGCCCAAAGTCTCAGGTAAACGACTGATGAGGCTTTTGTCTTTGATCATGTAATCATAGGCACCAAGCTTCATCATATCCACAGCAAGCTGTTCATCACCCCTGCCGGTTGACACAATAAAGGGAGGCATAACAATATTGGCGGCCTTTACTGCGGCAATAATTTCCTTCCCATCCATGTCGGGCAGCGAATAGTCCAGAATCACCATATCTGCTTTTCCCTCCTTAAGGTAAGACAGCGCCGCTTTACCGTTGGATGCAATAAAGGTTGTATAGCCGCACTCGTGGAGTTTTTCACTAATCAGTTCAGCAACCCCGGCGTTATCTTCAATTACAAGTATGTGTTTCACGCTAGTCATCTTTATTATATAGGAGTTGCAGCTTTTCAATCATATTTTTCAAATCATCACTTTTTACCGGTTTGGTCAGATACTCGTCCATGCCTTGTTTGATATATTTCTCGCGGTCTCCCTCAAATGCATTAGCACTGAGACCCACAATGGGAGGCAGCTGGCTAAACCTTTCTCTGAGTCGCTGTATGGCAGTTATTCCATCCATTACAGGCATCTGAATATCCATAAGAATAAGGTCAAACAAACCGGGTTGATACATTTTCAATGCTTCCTCACCATTAGAGGCCAGACTTACCCTGTGTCCCAGTGCATTGAGCATAAGCTTAACAACTTTCTGATTGATTTCTTTATCTTCCGCAAACAGAATATTGATTCCCCCGCCGTTTGCCGTTTCAGGATCACTATCGGCGAAGCTTTCTATGGGAGAAAAAACGGCTTTACAGGCTTCAAAGGTAAACCAGAATTTGCTTCCTTTTCCAGGTTTGCTTTCTACAAAAACCTCACCTCCCATCAGACGAACCAGCTCCTTGCTGATAGACAATCCCAAGCCTGTACCATCAAAATTCCTTTTATCCTCATAATCGACCTGTTCAAAGGGTTTGAACAGGCGGGATAATGCTTCTTTTTTTATTCCGATACCCGTGTCCTCAACCGTAATTTTCAGGATAAAATTCAGCTCATCCTTCCAGTTGTCCACACCGGCACTGATGCAAATCTTTCCTTGTTCGGTAAACTTGATTGCATTTGAAAGAAGGTTGTTAATGATTTGAGTAAGCCTCTGTTCGTCGGTTTCGATAAACTCAGGGACTTCATCTGCTACCTCAATAAGCAGTTGCACCTCTTTTTTGCAGGTGGTTTGAAATAATTTGCGGGCGTGTTCAAATATGACAGCTGTTTCAAATATGGTAGTTTTCAGGTTTACCTGCCCGGCTTCAATTTTTGAATAATCAAGAATCTGGTTGATAATTTCACGAAGGTTTTCCGTTGAAAGTTTCAGCGTGCTGATATAATCTAATTGGGTTTCATTGAGCTGTGTTTGAGAAAGAATTTCGATCATTCCCAGCACTCCGGTAAGCGGTGTGCGGATTTCGTGGCTCATATTGGCCAGGAAGTTTTGTTTAAAATTTGCAGATTGATTGGCCACTGCTATTTCGTTGCGCAGCCTTTCATTGTTCTTCCGCTCGGTAATATCGCGCACTATACCAAGTATCAGATTTTCCTCACCAATATTATTGAGTTTATTGGTGCTGATTTCTACGTCTTTAATTTCGCCCATTGTGGTAATAATCTGCATCTCGTAGGTGCTGGGCAATGGTTCGCCATTGTTTCGTGCCTCTTTTCTGTCAAGGGCTAACTGGTGGCTTTCAGGGGTAAACAATGTAAGATTGTCAAATTCCGGCTGGATGAGTTGCTGGTATGAATATCCTGTCATTTCACAAAAACGTTGATTCACATATTCAAACTGATTTCTGCGAAGCAGATATATACCATCGAAAGCATTTTCGGTGAGTTTCCGGTATCTGTTTTCAGATTTCCTCAGAGCATCCTCTGCAAGTTTCTGTTCCGTAATATCCTGATAGGTTCCCAGTACACCCATAACCTGGCCTTCATTATTGAGCAGGGGGATTTTGGAAGTATTTAACCAACGTGTTGTACCGTCCTTCGCTTTTTGAGGCTCCTCAAAGTTCAGCAGTGGTCTTTCTGTTTCGATAACTCTTTCATCAGACTTTCGGTATATTTCGGCCATATCCTTCCAGATGTTTGTATCCTCAAGACCAATCAGATCCTCGGGAGCATCAAAGCCGGCATCCCTGGCATAGGCCTGGTTACATCCCTGATACCTGAGATTCTTATCTTTCCAGAAAACCCTAACCTGGATGGTATCCAGTACGGTGCGTAGCATTTTTCTGGACTCTGTAAGATTTAGTTCGGCTCTTCTCCTTTCCAGTGCGTTGTAAACCAGATCTGCAAAAACTTTAAGCAGCTGCAACTCATACTCTTTCCATTTGCGATGTGCTTTTACCGAGTCAAACCCTACGAAACCATACAGTTTTTCATCCGAAATAACAGGCACAACCACAAGTGATTTTACCCCCTGGGGCTCCAGGATGGCTTTTTCCACCCGCCAGGAGTCCTCCATTTTGCTTACATCGGGAATCACAACAGGAGTAAAACTCTTCAGGTGACTCATCCACTGAGGAATCTCTTCACATGGGAGCATTTGAAGAAGTTCCTTCTGAGGTTCAATCCCTTCAGAGCACCACTCGTGGGTGTTTTTCACAATATTGCGCTTCTCGTCCCACAAAAAGATATAAGAGCGATCTGTGTCGCAGAATCTGCCTATATATTCTATGGAAAGATCGATAATTTTATCACAATTTTGTGCAGTAATATTTACAAATGAAGAAGACAGGCGTGTAAGCAATCTCTCAAAGGCCTCTCGCCTTTTCATATCACTTTCCAGCTTTTTCTGCACCGTGATATCCATAACCACCCCGGTCCAGATAATCTGTGAGGGTGGGTTCAGGCGCGGCACCGAATCGAAACGAGCCCAGCGAATCTCTCCCCGGTTAACAATTCTGCCTTCCCAATGAAAGTTGCTGATAGTATCAACAGCTTTGAAGTTCTCTTCAAGAAAATTGTCCCGATCCTCTGGGTGTATGGTTTCAAAAATTCGTGAGGAATTATCCATAAGTTCTTTCCCCGGAATCCCCGTTATGATATCGTGCTGCTTGCTGACAAACAAATAACGGATGGGCAGGGGCCTTCCTATTCTTTTTGCATCATCCTTGCCCGGCTTGGACTTCTCTGGTTCAAGGCTTACCCTGTATATGCCCGAGGGTTGATTATTTATCAGATCATCCAGCAGATTTTCATTTTCCCTGCTTATTTTCAGCAAGCGGATTTGCTGCTGACGGGTCAATACAATCATTAATGAAATTACACTTAACAAAAAGGCCCCACCCAAAACAAAGACAGTCAAAATCCTTTGCCTTACAGCTGTAAGCAGTTCTTTGTCTGACAATTGCACCATCACCATCCACGATGTGCCTCCTACTTCTCTTAAACCGGCAAATACTTCCTCTTCATTTATACCTTTTCCTCTTTTAACAAAAGAATTGTTATCCAGCAAACTATACAACACATCCTCTCCTTCGTTATAATATTTTTCCACAAAAAGCATATCATCATCTTTATTGGGTTCTCCATAAAAGATCAGATACTTGTCTTCCCAGGGAGCAATGAGAAATGGCTTCACATTCAATGATCTGCCTGCCCGGGTCCGAATGACATCATATAATCCAATGGCAGGATTCATCCTCACTACCAGTGAAAGATCTTTTCGATCATCACCGGAATGCAGAGGTACAACCATACCCAAATGGAAAGCACCTGTTTGCGGATTCTCATAAAAATCAACAAATGAAATTTCTTCACTTTCTGATTCCAAATAGTTCCTGTAAAATTGCGGCTCAACCAGATTTGCATTCCGTGGGTAGGAAAAAAACGGAGTGCCAGATGGATCCAAAACAAAAATGTCGTAAGGATGGAATGTAAGGAAAACTTTCAGTTCCTTGCTTATGGCTTTTTTAATTACTTCATTGTCAGGATCCGTGGCGAGTTTCCGGGCAAGAGTGTTGAGCGCAGTATTGTTTTGAAGCATGAAGGCGTCTTTGAGCCTGTCATTTCTCCAGTTGCCAACAAGGGAAGCCTTGCTATCGGCAAGCGAAAATATAGAATTTTCAGATCTGCTTATAAACTGACGATGAAAACTCCCAAGATAAACGCCGATAGCAATAAACAGGGTAAAGGCAAATATTGCCAACCCTATTATAAGAAGAAGGTTAGTAGGTTTCTCCAAAGCCTTGTATCCCTTCTTTGTAGCATTGTTATTCTTGAATGTTTTCACGGCAAATCTATTTCTTTCGGCAATAAAATAAATTAAAAATATCAGTTATAGTTGTTATTAAATTGCTGCCTGAATGACTTTTGCATTTTTTCGCAATTTAAGTAAAATCCTTGGTGTTCATGAGTTCACTGCGCTGGGTTCATTATCATTGCAGCGTAAAGTGCTCATGAAAGTTTCATCAAAGAAAAATTTAGTTCACTTATTGGTCTGATAGCCTGCATTGCAAATTCGGTAGACGAGTATGAATATACATTTTATTTCTTTCCCGGGAAACCCTGCCCGGGCAGTTTCATGGATTTATTGCACTCTTTAAGTAAAATATTTGAAATAAACTAACGACAAATCCATCTTAGATTAATTAAACAGACCGCAAAACCCAACTATTTAGCAAATATAAAGAAAGAATCAAACCCACGAATAAACAAGTTAATAAAGAACCTGGATTTTTTTCACAGAAGGATTAAAATAATAGCATTTAATCCAAATTATCCATCTCCAAATGCCATAAAAACACTATGAAACGGGAAAAAAACTTTTAAACACCTCCTCAATTTCACTTTTCTTCACTGGCTTGGTAAGGTAGCCATCCATTCCTTTGTATTTTTCCTTGTTTACTTCAAAGGTATTTGCACTCAATCCAATGATGGGAGGAAGCTCCTTGTATTCGGCCCTCAATTTACTTACAGCGGTGATGCCGTCCATTTCCGGCATTTGAATATCCATGAGAATCAGGTCAAAGTCACTTTTTTTAAAGAACTCCAGCGCTTGCTTGCCATTTTCAGCAATCGTAACCTCATGCCCCATTGATGTTAACAAAAGAGAAATAACCTGCTGATTGATTTTCTTATCCTCAGCAAAGAGAATTTTCAGGGGTTTTGTTTGCCTTTTTTCTGAAGCACTTCTGGTAGCTTGACCTTTTTTTTCCAATGCCTGAGAAGCCTTGAATGTAAACCAGAAGCAGCTACCTTTTCCTTCTTTACTCTCAAAGCCTATTTTGCCGCCATGCAGAGAAACAAGATTCTGGCAAATGGATAATCCCAGACCTGCACCTTCATATCCCCGTGTATCCAGATCGTCAACCTGCATAAAGGGTTGAAAAATATCCTTTTGTCTTTTTTCAGGAATTCCAATTCCGGTATCAAATACAGAAACTTTTATCAACACTTCGCCGGGAGGGAGCAATTTAACCAATTCAGCAACCAGGCGCACATGCCCTTGCAATGTAAATTTGACAGCATTGGAGATTAAATTATGCAATATCTGCTCAAGACGAACTTTGTCTGCTTCGACAAACCTTGGAAGAGCCTCATCAATCTTACTCTCAAAACCAATATCTGACTTACATATTAAATAAAAATATTTCTCTGCTCTTTTTAGCCATCTTTGCAGATCCATTCTGCGGTATTTTAACTTCAACGCTCCTTTTTCTATATCGGAATAATCCAGTACTTTGTTGATAAGCTCCATCAGATTTTCGCCTGAATGGCGCAATAGACTCAGGTATTCCAATTGCCTGGAGTCAAGTTGAGTCTGGCCAAGTATCTCCGTCATGCCAATAATACCGGTAAGCGGTGTTCGTATCTCGTGGCTCATATTGGCCAGGAAGTTCTTTTTAAACCTTCCGGATTCAAGAGCTACCTTCAATTCCTGTTCAAGCTCTATCCTTTCTTTCTTATCAGTTATATCATTGCCAATGGACTGAAATTCCATTACGTTGCCTTTATGGTCAAAAAAAGCAATGGTAGACCATTCTTGCCAGATATACCTCCTGTTTTCCAGCAATATTTTGTTTTCAAAAGTATGTGAAGCACTCTCAGGTCGAAATATCGAGAGATGTTTCTTCATAAGCTTTTGATTGGCAGAGGGTAAAAAGTCAAGAAACTTCCGGCCTGTTAAATCTTCTTCTTTTTTTCCAAAATACCTGCAATAGGCAGGGTTAACAAATGTAAGTGTTGTATCAGGTAAAAAACGGCAAATCATGTCACGCTGATTTTCCACAATGGACTGATACCTCTTTTCGTTGATGCGCAACTTCTCTTCTATGGTTTTTTGCGGGGTAATATCAAGCAATACACCATCGTATAAAACCCCTCCCAATCCATCCTTCCTGGGTTTAGACATTCCCCGTATCCACTTTTTCCTGCCTTTGCGCAGAAGGATACAAAACTCATAAGACCAGTCGGTAAAAGATTTGACCGACTCAAAAATAGATTTCTTAAGCCCCTGGCGGTGCTCCGGACAGACCTCTTCAAACAATCTCGTTTCATCGGTTAAAAGCTCAATGGGCTTCTCAAATATTTCTGCACCTCCATCGCTCATATAGAGCAAATCAAACTTACCCTCAGCTGATACATGAAACTGATATACTGCCCCCGGAATATTGGCCGCCAGCTGGCGCATCCGCAATTCACTCTCACGAAGTTTTTCCTCTGCATTTTTTCTGCTGGTAATGTCGGTTGCTGTAAAGATAATCCCCTGCATCTGATTGGTGGGATCGAGGGGTGTGCTGCTAACCAATACATGAATCACCTGGCCATCTTTTCTCCTAAAGCGTGATTCCACGGTACCAATCCCCAATTCGTCTATCTGTCTGTACTTTTCTCTACCTACATATTCAAAATCTTCGTCCGTGCAATACAACATCCTTGCACTTTTACCGATAAGCTCCTGATGTGAGTATCCGGTCATCTGGCAAAGTTTGTCGTTTGCATCCTGGAAGACCCGCGATACCAACAGGCCCATACCAGAGGGAGCTGCAAGAAAGATGCTTTTTAGTTTGTTTTCACTTCTGAGCAGTTTGCTCTGGGTTATTTTTTTATCAAAAACCCTCAAAACATTAGCAATCTTGGAGGCAAGCTCACAACCGAAATTAATTTCATGTTGCTGCCAGGTTCTTTTTTCTCCTTTGTGCTCAAAACAAAGAATTCCAATGGTTTTCCCCTCTGAAACAATTGCTGCATCAAGCATAGAAGTAATACCAAGAGGAATCAGATAGTCCTGCAGATAGCCACTTACACGTTTATCATTCAGCGCATCATTGGCATCTACATACCTGGACTTTTTAAAATACTTGAATTCACTGTTGTATTTGTATCCGTCGAGCAGCATCCCCGAACTGTGCAAACCGGATTCAGAGTCATAATTATCAAAATTCCTGAGTTTTTCACCATCTTCATCAAAAAACCAAACTCCGGTGCGCCACACCTTCATCACTCCAGAGGCTTTGACAATGGCTTGTTTTATAAACTCATAAATATTGCCATCGGTGTAATGTTCCGATGCTGTTAATTCAGACAGTACTTTGTGCTGGTTTTGAACATCCTCTTTGGCAAACTCAGCCATCTTTGTATCAGTAATATCTTCGTAAAAAAAGATTACAGACCAGCTGCCTGTTGTGTGGTAATGAACTTTGAACCAGCGATTTTGATACAAACAAAACCGCTCCATACTACCTGAACTCCCTTCGCTGTATTCAATGGCACAGGGGATCATCCAGTGAAAATCTTCATCAGATATTTTGGGAAATACTTCAGTCAATTTCTTACCCGGTATTTCTGCAGCAGTATACTGGGTTTTACTGGCATACAACTCATTTGCTTCCAATATCTCAAAATCAATAACCTCTCCTTTACTATTGAGGATAGCCCTCTGATAAGAATAGCTCATCGGAAGCTTCCGTATTACAGATGCATAATTACTAAACATTTGTCCCCCTTTTGTTTAGATAAATAAAATATCAGTTGATTCGCATCAGGGATGGATAAATCCCGGCATCAGTATTGGTTTTGTTTTCCTTTGGACAAGAATTCTATTGGAATAAGGGATAGAGATATAATCGGGTTTAAACTTTCGGATAACAGAAGATTATATTTTGGCAGAATCACTGCTCATAGACCGTAAATTTAACAATGTTTAAACAATCCTCAAAGCTTTTTAACCTTTCTTTCTCTGACAAAAAAAAGGGGGGTCCTCTGAAACAGAGAACCCCCGGGTTTAAATGAATAAAAAGTGATTATTTGGCAAGGATAACCTTGTCGAAATGAACTTTTTCATCCATGGTTAATCTTACATAATAGATACCATTGGGAAGATATCCTGCCCTGAAGATATGTTCTTGTTCTTCAAACGCATTAACATCTCCGTGGAACAGAATCTCAACTCTTTCGCCAATCACATTGTATACTTCCAGGGTAACAAACTGAGAAGTTTGCGGAGTAAACCTTACAGTGGTCTGGTTTCTGAAAGGATTGGGGAAGGTGATCAGAACATCATCAGCAGGCAGGTTGTTCTGGTTGGAAAGAATGATCTTGTCTTCCTCAGCCTCAGGTACTTCAACACACACATAAGCCTCACAACCATTAGCGTCAACTACTTTGATCATATACTCGCCGGGTTGCAACCCCCAGTACATCATACCCTGGTTTTTATCGTACATTTCA
The DNA here is from genome assembly GCA_007694165.1 of Bacteroidota bacterium. Taxonomy (GTDB): domain Bacteria; phylum Bacteroidota; class Bacteroidia; order Bacteroidales; family UBA7960; genus SKVR01. The sequence goes on along the minus strand of RECE01000326.1, from coordinate 43,010 downwards.
CCTTCATCTCCATTGTCAACACATTCAGTGAAAAGACAAACTGAGTAAGGAGCGGTTCCGCCGATTATGTAAGCCCAGATTTCTCCGTTGTTTTCGCCAAAATCAGCGGGTTCAATAAGGAATACATCAATTTCCAGCAGATCCGGTTCTTCAAGGGTTACCATTTCACTAACACTGCAACCATTTGCATCGGTAACAGTAACCGTGTAATCACCTGCAAACAGATTCAGGAATGAGCCGGACGCTTGTGGTTCTCCTCCATTAAGAGAAAACATAAGATCGCCGGTACCACCTGAGGCAAATGCATGTATTTCGCCATCATCGTATCCGTAGCATGTAATATCTGTGGTGGATTCAACGAGCAGCAATAACTCATCAGGATTCTCAAGTTCAAACTCAAGAACAATGGGTCCGCAGTCATTGGCATCCAGAACAGTCCAGCTGTATGCACCAAAGGCAAGGTCTTCCACAAGGTATTCATCATTAAATGTGGCAACCAGGCTTTCACCGCTGAATAGTCTGTAAGGAGCAGTGCCTCCGGTAGCTGTTACCAGGGCACTAGTAACTCCATTGTGGCACAGAATTTCACCGGGATCTACATCTGCTTCAAGCTCCATAGGTTCTTCGATAACAAAATCGAGTATGGCTTCACATCCGTTGGCATCTACCACTATCCAATAGTATGAACCACCACCCAAATCATTGAGGGTAACTTCCATATCGAAGGACTCAATTACCAGGTTTTCTTCTGCTACCTCCATATTGTATAGCATGAAAGGCCCAACACCATTGGTAACCGTTACGGTAACGTCAGTATTAAATCCATAGCACTGAATAGGCTCATAGGACTCTTCAGCAATGATTTGCTCAGGCTGATCCAGTTCAAACTCAACCAGCACAGCACATCCATTGGCATCGGTAACAGTCCAGGAGTAATCTCCGGCACCAAATCCGGAAAGCATTGTGGCACCAGCCATCTCTATTTCGAGTTCAAAATCGCTGTTATTGTCTGAAAGGAGATAAGGCTCTACACCGCCATCAATAGTAAGTTCAATCCAGGTAGTTTCGCCGAAGCATACTATTTCACCTGTCTCAACCTCTGCTGTAAGCATTGGAGGCTCGTTCACCATAAAGGAAAAATCCTCAAGACATCCATTGAAGTCAACAATGTCAACAAAGTAGGAGCCTGCCGGCAGTCCTGTAATCAGATATGAACCACCATCCTCTTCAATAATAACAGGTTCTTCAAGTCCTTCCCAGGTGAGGGTGTAAGGGGCAGTACCTCCGATAATGGTAACTTCTGCACTTCCTGTTGCCTCTCCGTAACAACCTACATCGGCTACATCAACAATCGCTTCTATAGGCTCGGGGAACTCAGGAACAGTAAACTCGAAAGGCTCAGAGAAGCAGTCACCAACCTGAAGAACTACGGTATAAGTACCGGGGTTCAGTCCGCTAAGTTCAGCAACATTGGAAATACTTACCACTTCTTCACCGTCATAGATTACAAACAAGAGCTCTTCGCCTTCTTCAACACCTGAGAAATTAATGATGATGCTGGAGTCGGTCTGAACAGGACCTTCGAACGTGTTGAATATGGTTATTCCATTGACATCATATCCGTCACCATTGGGGAAATTTTCAGCTGTGACATCCACAATCCAGATATATTTTGCCCATTCCAGAACGAAAGGTTCTCCTGTATCGGGGTCAACACCATCAGAAAGATCCAGTGCTTCAGTGAGACAAATCTCACCAAGGTACGACCATGGACCATCCAGGTCCTGGGCTACAAAAACGTCTGCTTTTTCAGGATAGTTATCGCAAGTGGGGCTACCGTAAGAAGTTTCTACCACTTCGAAATCAGGACCTTCACCGTTGTAAATCATGCAGCCTACTTCCAGTATCAGCTCACCTCCCAAGCCAAGAGAAACATAAGTAATTGGAGGGGAGTTGCTATAATCGGGCATGCCAAGGGCGTTCAAAGGATTGGTTCTGCTTGCCGCTACCGTTCCATCTCCGTAGTTGGCAGTACCCACGTTATATTCAATCACAGCTACCGCCCATGGCTCAGTGCAAACGGGGAAGTTCTCCGGAGCACAAAGAGGTACCTCGATATCAACATTCTCGATAACGATTTCATCAGGCTGACCGATTTCGAAGGTTACTACCTCAGGTCCGCAATTTTTGGAATCGGTAATGGTTACGGTGTATTCACCTGCACCCAAACCTTCAATGGTAAGCGTACCGTTGACAAAGGTTCCCATATCTGCAAAATAAGGTGGTGTGCCCCCGGTTACGGAAATAACAGCCATTCCATCCTCATATCCATAGCAGGTAGCATCCATTGTTTCCATTAGCATGGCAACAAGAGGGTCGGGCTGGGTCATTTCAAACTCAACCTCTGCTTCGCAGCCGTTGGCGTCAATTATAGTCCAGAGATATTCTCCGGCTCCCACCATCAGTGAGATTTCGCCATCTGTAAAGTTTCCGGCAAATACATCACCATCAAACAGTTGGTAGGGAGGGGTTCCACCCATGGCATATACGGTTACTTCTGCTTCTTCGCCATAGCATGCAATTTCGTCTTTTTCGTAGTTTGCTTCCAGCAAATCAGGTTCAGTTACCTCAAATTCAAAACTGCCTAAGTCACATTGATTGGCATCAAAAACAGTAACAAGATATGAACCTGCAGGGAGCATAAATACAAAAGTACCGTTCTCTTCTATGGGCTCAAAGCCTTCAATAAATACTACATAAGGAGGCGTACCACCCATAATTGTCACACCTACTTCGGCTTCTTCTCCATAGCATAGTATTTCACCTGTAACAGTTACATCAATAATGCCCTGGTCGGGCTGTTCAATTTCAAAGTTAACATCTGTTTCACAGCCGTTGGCATCGATAACAGTCCAGCTGAAACTACCTGCCTGAACAGAAAGTTCTATCTGGCCATTTTCAAAATCACCAGCAAGCACATCCCCATCAAACAGCTGATAAGGAGGTTTTCCGCCAGAAGCAGTAACAGTAACGGTTGAAAAGCCGCCATAGCAAAGAATTTCTGTTGCTTCATAACCGGCTTCCAGCATTGGAGGTTCTTCTATTTCAAAGGATACCATGATAGAACCACACCCGTTGGAGTCGTCAATTTCAACAGTATAGGATCCAGCACCCAAATCGGAAATAGTTAGCAGATTTCCCTCTATCGTGCCCATATCAGCAGTGTAGGGGGGTGTGCCTCCTGAAATTTCGATCTCAACCATTCCATTTTCATCGCCGTAGCACAATGGGTTGACAAGGTTCACTATTTCACCAAGCAATGGCTCGGGTTCTCCAACATATACACAAGCTACAAACGGACATCCATTGCCGTCAAAAATCGTAATGGTATAATAGCCGGGAATCAAACCTCCATAAGTGGCGGTCTGCGACTTATCAAACAAATCAAAATCATCTCCCTCTTCTTCACATCCATAAGAGATGCAAATGTTAAAGGGCTTTACTCCATTCATAATGACTTCGATTATGCCATCTTCATCTCCGGGGCAGGAAACATCTGTAACATTGATAACCACATCAAGATCAGGGCATGGAACAGGTTCCGGTTCAATACTTCTGAACTTTATATCATCAATACCAAAATCGTTACCGATTTTCACCTTGGTGGTTTCAATGATGGTAATGGTGGCAGTCTGGGATTTATCAGTATTCATCCATGATTTCTGAACCCATTCACTGGTTGCACCCGGGGCAAGAAAAACTTCTGCGTAAGTAGTGCCATTGATCTCAATAGCTACATTAAGATTGGATGGGGCAGTAGTAACCAGGCTGGAGAGCATAAAACTGAATTCGTAGTTTTTGCCTTCTTCAACAGGTACAGTCTGCTGCCACACGATCCAGGTCTCATCACATGGACTTCCTCCACAAATTTGCTGATTTGTGGCTCCGTTAACAATGAGAAAGTTCTCTCCTGCAAACGGGACACCCACAAAGTTGGGATGATAATCACCGGCATTTCCGGCAACGGTAAAGCGACCTTCGGGGACAAGGCTGTTAGCCCCCCCTACTTCAGGATCAACAAATACATAGTCCGTGTAGAAATCTGTATAGCCATTGGCAAAATCGCCGTTGTCTATAAGATTAGGACCGTACAATTGTGCAGAGGCTGTGCTAAAACAGCATGTAATTGCAACAATCGTTAACAATAGTTGAAGTTTTTTCATAGGTACCTGGGTTTGGTGAGAAAAAAAGTTAACATGTACGTGTAAGCCTGTTTTCCTCTAATTATTAAGTACGGGAGGGGGAGGTAGGGAAAATGCTGTTTTTAATGCTAAACAAAATTAAACAGCGCCTTAAAGTGCTTTTTATTTAGACTTAAAACAGGTTTACATCTATAAATGTATGCCTTTGCTAACTCCTGCACAATAGGTAAATACCCATATTTTTTTATTGTAGCCAATACCTATTTAAAATGATTTAAAACTTCATATAACCCTCATATTGTGACGTTTAACACTTATAGTGCCCTGCTTGAAAAAAAATCACCAAGAAGCATTAACGCCACAAATATCGGCTAAAAGACATTAAAGCATTTCTTGTCTATTCAAATTGCCAGTCAGGCACACATATAAATATAATTAAATTCATAAACGTCTACAGGCCAAATGAGCGACAATTGTTAAAAATCTTTTCCTGATTCATGGGATTAATCGTTACTTTTGCTATCAAAACCGAGACACCAAAATTATGGCAAACAAAATAATGGATCCCATTGGCAGGTTAATGGGATTAAGATACAAATCGCACCCATGGCATGGGGTAGACATCGGCAAAAATGCACCCGACGAGTTTACCTGCTTTGTGGAAATGGTAAGCACTGATACGGTAAAGTACGAAGTAGACAAAGTAAGTGGCTATTTAAAAATTGATCGCCCACAGAAATATTCGAACGTATTGCCAGCAATGTATGGCTTTATCCCTCAGACACTCTGTGCCAAAAGAACTGCAGAATATGCCATTGAGAAGACCGGAAGAACAGAACTTGTTGGGGATGGAGATCCGCTTGATGTTTGTATCCTGACTGAAAAGTCTATTTCTCATGGAGATATACTGGTAGAGGCCATTCCTATCGGGGGCTTCAGAATGCTTGACCACAACCAGGCTGATGACAAGATTATTTGTGTATTGAAAGATGACGCGGTTTATGGTGCTATGAGGGATATTTCTGAATGTCCTGAACCTGTGGTTGAGAGGCTGAAACATTACTTCCTGACTTACAAAGATCTTCCCAATACAAAGCTGGATGTAGAAATTACCCATACTTACGATTCAATCGAAGCCAAGGAGGTTATCAACCGAACACTCGAAGATTACCGGGTAAAATTTGAAAATCTCGACAACCTCCTATCCACGGTTTAAAAAGCAGGTTTACCAGAGAAACCAACCCAAGATGGCATTTCTGCGGCAATAGCAAAATGGTCAAACAGATATTAACAGTTTGAACATTTTGCCGGGTAAGTTGGCAATGGCTCCCTTAAATTCAAGATTAAGAAGCAGGGATGAGGTTTTGCTGAATCCCAGCCCTGTTTTCTGCACCAGGAAATCAAAGGAGCACGTTTCATTTTCTTTTAATATATCTGCAATGATCTTCTCCTGTTCATCCAACTCGACAAAAAGTTGTTGCTGTTGGTGCTTTTTGCTCTTTTGGTTTTCCTCTTCCCAACCCATTACATATTCAATGTCTTTTGCAGTTTCAGCAAGATGTGCCTTGTGGGTTTTAATGAGAAAATTACACCCCTGGCTGTATAAGTCTGAGGTTCGCCCGGGCACGGCAAATACATCCCTGTTGTAAGTATTGGCAATATTGGCAGTTATCAATGCGCCCCCGGTTTTGGCAGCCTCAACCACAATCAATGCGTCAGCCATACCGGCAATAATCCGGTTTCTTTTGGGAAAATTCTCTCTGTCGGGAATCGTATTACTCACAAAATCGCTCAGAAGGCCACCATTATTGTCGAGCATCCTTTCAGCAAGTGGCTTGTTGAGCGGAGGGTATATTCTGTCAAGACCGTGTCCCAGCACTCCCACCGTCTGCAGAGTATTGTCCAGTGCGATTTTGTGTGCCCGCGCATCCACACCATAGGCCAGCCCGCTTAATATCAGGGGATCAAACTTTTTAACCCCTTCCACGATTTCTTTGCATTTTTGCTTGCCATATTCTGTAATGCTTCTGGTGCCAACCACGGCAATGATTTTTTGCTTATTCAGATTGGCAGTACCCTTGTAAAAAAGCAGTATGGGCCCGTCATCACAATGCTTTAACCTGCCCGGATAATTGACATCTGTGTAAAAGAGTGTTACAATTCCGTTTTTCTTTATGAATTCCATTTCTTTTTCCACCCGGGAAAAAATTTCACGGTCTGATACTGCCGCGGCAATATTCGCTCCTATACCGGGAATCTTCATCAGGGTTTTCTTCTTCTCAAGGAATACACCCTCCACACCTCCACAATAGGCAATAAGTTTTTTTGCCGTAATCCCACCTACTTTAGGAACCATTGTCAAGGCAAGCTGATATTTCAACAAATCATCTTCATGCATAGCTTTAAAACTGAATGTTTAGACAAAAAACCAGCACGTACAATAAACACAAGCATATTGCAAGCAGAAATTAATGCATCAACTGAATATCTTTTTGCGCAGCAAGCACAGGCCCAAGCTCCTTTCCTCTTAAAATGTAGCCATAATTTCCCAAAGCAGGAACCAATGCTCCGGCCACATAATCATGATGTACGAGCATTGAACCGTATCGCACAAGAACATCATCATGCGAATGCACATAGTTTTTGCTGAACTTTCGGCTCACATAGCAAACGTGATACTTCCTTGCGTAAGGACCTGAAATTTTATTGTTAATCACTATATTGGCCCACTCCTGGTATATATCAAAATCACAGGCATAATTAAACATGTCTGTGGTAAACCCTCCGGGAGGACGCATATTTACCTCAAGAGCAACCAGCTTTCGGGAATCGTGCAACCGGAAAAACTCAAAATGGAAAAACCGGGATTTTAACTTAAAGGCTTTACTAATCTTTCGTCCCGCTTCCTCCAGATCTTTGGGAATATCTCTGAAGGAGTAGTATGAAACATGGGTATCATTATTCACTACCTCCATAACACCGCTATCATAAACATGACCTGTGAAAAACACAAGATTTCCGCAACCATCCGTTAGCCCGTCAAAGGATTCAATGTCTCCTTTGATAAATTCTTCCATGATAAAGGAGATATCAGGCCTGGTCTCAAAGAAAAATTTCAATTCTTCATCGTTGTTTATTTTAAAGGTGTTGGCAGCTCCGACACCAATATCAGGTTTCCCAACCACAGGATATCCCACCTCCCGGACAAATTCCAATGCATCATCATAATTATCAAGCACTTTCCCCCTGGCAACAGGCACTCCTGCGGCCTTAAATACCTCTTTCATTTTCGATTTTTGCTTGATTATCCCCAACCGATCTTCTTTGATGCCGTCAATATTAAAATCCGAACGCAGTCGTGCTTCAGTTTCAAGCCAATATTCGTTATTGGAGTCCAGTCCGTCTATTTTGCCATACTTATAGGTAAAGTAACCCATAGCTTTTAACAACTGATCATAGTTGTGCATGTCATTGACCTTAAAATACTCCGTAAAAGCATTTTTCAATTCGGGACGAAGATCATCATATGGCAAATCACCCAATCCAAGTACATTGGCGCCAAACCTTTTCAGGGCAACGCAAAAATTATAATAGTTGGGCGGAAAATGAGGTGAAAAATAAACGAAGTTCATAAACTCAGGTTTGCGTTAGACAAGCATTTTGCAGTTGGCTTAAGGTATCCCCAAAAAGCCTATACAATATACAAAGGAATTTTATACAAACGTTTATCTCTTTGTACTTTTTACCAGGGTTTTTCTAACACAGCAAACCTTGCCTTCTTATTCTTTTACAATTTTATATGTGTACGTTTCAGAAAAACCCTCAACTACAACCAAGTACATTCCTGATGTGAGATGAGAAAGATCAAGAGGCAATGTAAACCCGTGCCTTTGATTCGTAACAGAATGATGCAGCAGCGTCTCACCTGACAGATTAACCACACGAACCACCAGCTCTTCGCCAGAGGAAAATAGTGGAGAATGCAAAACCAACCTGTTGGTAAATGGATTCGGGTAAACAGAAAAAGAACCGCCTGAAGCTTCCGGGATGTGTGTTAAGGGCAAAAATACTGCTGTTACACTGTAGTCACTTTGCATTTCGATTTGAATCTCTTCTTCCTCCTGACTTCCCAGTGGAGTAATCCAGTGTTCAAACATCCAGTTTTCATGTGCTGAAGCTGAAAGGGTAACCAGTTCATTTTCCTTGTAGAAATGTTCTCCTGCAGGAGGATGGGTTTCACCCTGGCCTTCAGCAACTATAACTAAACTGTAATAGGTAAAAGGATCCTGAAATTCAAAAGCACCTATATCTACCCTTATTCCGCTGAACCTGTCATTGCCGGCCAAATCATAGTGATAAATTCCTACCTGCTCTGAATCGTGCAAACCGGCATCAATACAAGGTGAACCTGCTGCAAGTGAAAAGTTCATAGACTCCGGATTTTCAAACATTGGATCCTCATCAATATTGTCAAGGTAAACCCCCTGGAAATCATCACCCCCTGAACCATAAAAATCCTCAAACCCACCCTCAATATTGCAATGATAAAACTCAGGACCCGACACACCATCAAAAATCCAAACCTGGTTAGGAACTTCCATATTCATTTTGTTCCCCCGTATAATGCTGTTATAGAAAACAGGAGAGCTGATTTCATTAAAATACAAACCTCCTCCATAAGCTGATGTGTTATTGAGAATGTTGGTATTGGCGACAATAACACTTCCATCAACAAAGGCCATTCCCCCACCGAAAAACAATGCTGTATTGTCAATGATAAGATTATTAGAAAACAGGTTGGCAGAAAGGGTTCTTACAACACCGACTCCACCGCCCAAAGGAGCGTAATTATTGCTAATAACTGTATTGTAAACTGTGGGATGAGATTTTTCAAAATTCAGCGCTCCACCCATCCCTGTGGCACTGTTAAACTCAAACTCCGACCATGAAATAACCACCCTGCTTTCGTAGGTTGCAATACCGCCTCCATAGGCCCAGACCTCCGACTCCATATTCTGTGCTGTATTGTATGCAAACCTGCTGTTGTGAATATGGGCATTGTTTCGGTTCAAATAAACAGCCCCACCCATGCGGTAGGCGTAATTATGATAAAACATACAGTCTTCTATTAATATATCCCTTTCACCATATACACTGATGGCTCCACCATGCTGAAAATCTCCTTTTGAAGCCTTGGAAAACTCAAAAATACAGTTTTGCAAAAGAGATGGGGCTTCTTTTGTGCCTTTATCAGAAGAACTAAAACGCAAACCATTCCATCCACCCGTATTTGTGTGGGTATCCCACAAGCCTGTAGTATCGGCGGCTGTAAACAGAATGGGAGCACTATCGGTTCCTGTTGCAATCAATGAGCCTTCTATATTAAAATGATAATAACCATGAAACCAGACCACAGTACCCGCGGGTATTTCCATTACTTCTCCCGGCAAAATATGCACATTGCTGTTAACATGTAAAGTATCCTGTCCATGGACTGAAGTCAGAAACAGCAGGGTGAAAACCATTCCTGGCAGTAACCTCAGTCTGTGAAAAATATTCAAATAACCCCCATTATTTTTGTTTTCCATAATTTTTAAAGATTATCTATCTATAGCATTGAAGAAATAAGCATCTTAAAGCATGCATGGAAAAACTCAACCCATGTTGCTATCATTCAACTTTTACCTTCAAAAATAGAATTTTTCTCAAAACAAAACTGCATGAATGAAATATTTTTGTGAACCTAAAAGACATTTTGCCATTGATTGTATGACTTTCTTTTCGATCTTTGCCTTACAAGGAGAAAATGTATTTTATGTCACCACGCCCTCATATATTGATTTGCCCTCTCAACTGGGGACTTGGACATGCAAGCAGGATGATCCCGTTAATAAGCCTCTTTCTTGAAAGAGGCTGCCGGATAACGGTCGTTTCATCGGGGGGGCCTCTCCGCTTACTTACCAATGAGTTTTCTGACAAGATAGAATTTATTTGTTTCAAAGGACCCGAAATAAGCTACCCGAAAGGAGGTTCGATGGTGGGCAAAATGGCGATGCAAATGCCGGCAATAGCATGGGCAGTATGGCAGGAAAAAAAAATTACGGCCACACTGGTTAGGAATCTTAAACCGGACATTATCATTTCTGACAATCGATACGGTATGAGCTCAAAAAAAGTTTTGTCCGTTTTTGTTACCCATCAGCTTCAGATAAAATTGCCGCGAAGCATTCAATGGCTCGAAAAAGTAATTAACCGGATTAACCATTCGTTTATTAAAACCTTTGATCTTTGCCTTGTACCCGACACTTATGCAGAGCCCGGTCTTTCGGGCAGCCTCTCGCACAAAACATCTCTTTCCAATCTGCATTTTACAGGTATACTAAGCAGGTTCTCAGATGTCACTTTACCCCACAACTATGCCCCTGCGGGTATGCCTGAGAATTTCATCCTGGTTATCCTTTCCGGCCCCGAACCACAGCGTAGCATTCTGGAAAATATACTAAAAGCACAGTTGCAAAAAGACACGGTAGTTTGGTTCAGGGGGTTGCCCGGAAACAGTGAACCTTCAAAAACAGGAAACCATATTTTTTATGATCATGCCCCAACCAAAGTGATGGCGTGGTGCATAAAGAACAGTGAAATTGTGATTTGCAGATCGGGATACAGTTCGGTAATGGACTTGTCTGTATTTGGGAAAAAAGCAGTGATGATACCTACTCCGGGCCAAACTGAGCAGGAATATCTTGCCCGTCATCTGCATGACCTGGGCTACATATCCGCCTTGCCACAGAATGACGCGCACAAGATTGATGAATACATTAATGACGCCAAAAGCATGCAAGGATTGCCGCTGCCGGAAAAACAATCATCGGTAAATCAGACGGTGGACATGCTTCTTGATATGATGAACGACAGGCAAAAGGGTTAAAAAGCAGAATGAGACGATTCTCAGGAATTCTGTTTAATAGGTTTTGGTCATTGTTTCAGGAACCGCAATGATAAAATCTGCAATTCCGATATTACTTTCATCCAGAGTTTCCACCTGCTGTTGCTCAACCGTGCTAATGGTAACAAGTTGCAATTCGGGCTGCTCATTGCGCAGGTACCACACAATCCCTTCATAATTGTTGGAATGATACGCACCGTGGAAATGGATAAAAATGTTTCCGGGAGAAAAACCTGCAAGTATAAAATGAGCCATGGTGGCATCTTTGATGGCCTGCGCTTTGGGAAAGTTTTCGCTGGTATGGGCGGGCATGCCTGTCATTTCAAGCATCGCCCTATAGCCGGGCAGGTCGGGATCATAAGCTACAGGTAGCGGAGCCACAAACGACCGGGCTTCAACACTTAATTTTTCGAGCCCTTCAAAACCTTCCCTGTTAACCAAAGCAGCGTATCGCCGTGGAACATTGGTAGCCACTAGCATTAGTCCATTTTCTCTGGCAAACTCCACCAGCGGTTTTATGTCTGTACTGTAATTATTCCATACCCGGGCTTCGGCTACAAAATTCCTCTCTGCGATCAATCCGGAGAAGTATTCATCAATAAGCAACTGATTGTCAGCTTCAAACATTTCCATTCCAAGCACAAGATTTTCCTGTTTTACAGCATGAAGGGCCAGGGTAAGTTCCAATTGCAACCAGTGTCCGATAGGGTTGTTGTGTAGCTCCCCAAAAAGGACAACTTCGGTTTGCGAGGCATACTGAAACATAGTTTCAAAATCAACGGTCTTACCGTCCTTGTCAAATATCTGGTATGCTCTTAAATCCTGGGCTGACAGGGTAACAGTACTAAAAAAAAGCAGCGCAACCCATATACATACGAAAATTGTTTTTTGCTTATACATAAAAATACAATTGAAATGGTTCGTTATTTTTTTACACTATCCGCAAATATATAAACCAGCCAGTATAAAAATTGCACCTGCTCTATACAGGGCTTCCTCCTGCATGTTTCAACAAATTAAACATGGAAGATTGTCAAATGTTTAAGTGGTTTACCCCCGAATTAGCCTAAATCCTCGGCTGTAAAAGAAAACGGCAACAAATCACGGACTTTATCGATTAAATAAACCTTGCCAGATATGCCGCTCAGAAGCAATTTGATGGATTCCTTCTGATTGAACTCGTACTCTACCAATACCTGCCGGCATGCGCCACAGGGAGAGACCGGGTAATCCACCAAATGTTTATCAGATCTGGCACTCACAGCTATTGTTTTAATTTTCACGCCGGGATAATTGGCCGAAGCAGAAAAAATTGCCACCCTTTCGGCACACAATCCGCTGGGATAGGCTGCATTTTCCTGATTACTACCTTTGATAATCTCTCCATTTTCCAGCAAAATGGCCGCTCCAACGAAGAACCCGGAATAGGGAGCATAAGCATTATCAGTCATATTTCGGGAATACTCAATCAGCTTTTGCTCTTCAGGAGATAACTCCCCTAAATCTTCAATTTCTAGTATTTGAAAGGGAACTTGTATTGGCTTCATCAGAATTTGTTTCAGATTAAATTTGTTGATTTTTTTCCTGCACCCGCTATACAATACAGGGCAGTAAAAATAAGCATATATGTTAGTTTAACAAAAAAAAGATATAGGCTGCAGAGCTCCAACCCAAAAAGAGAGCAGGAATATAGAACAAAAATAAAATAATGGGGATTAAAACTAAACAAAATACATATAAACTCGTTAATTAATCATAGAAACAAGAAAAAAGAGCATCAACCAGTTGGAAAGAGTGCATTTTTTAGCTACCTTTGGTTGACTTACAAAAATAAATTTTCAGCGACAAATACCACGTGTTTGTTTAAATTATTGTTTAACTTTTAAATTTTAAAACTATGGATAAATCAACAGGAAAAGCCTTGGTTGGCTTTATTGTAGGAGCAGCTGTAGGCGTTGCAGCAGGAATCTTGTTTGCGCCCAAAAAAGGTGAAGAAACCCGTAAGGAAATCAAGAAAAAAACTGAAGAGATCAGCAAAGAAGTCAGCGCGAAAGTGAGCGAGAAAATGGACGAAATGAAAGGTTATGTTCAGGACCTGGCCAATGACGCAAAAACAAGGTTCAAAAAAGTTGAAGACGCTTAAGAAGTTTTGAGTCTGATATTTAAGGCAGTACTTACCAAACAAGTCAAAATATTCTAATGACTTTTAAATGGAAAAAAAATCATTTTTTGAAAACATTTCCGAGATAAAGGATAATTTACTTTTGTATCTGGAGGCAAAGCTATCCTTGTATATCCTTTTGGCATTCCAGAAATTAGCCAAAGCACTCACTGTTTTCGTAACCATCAGCGCAGCGATATTATTTTTCTCACTGGCTATATTGTTCTTCTCAGGAGCAGGAGTCCTTTATTTGGGCAAGCTTCTGGAAAGCTATGAGCTTGGATTACTGATCGTGGGAGGCTTCTACCTTTTTCTCGGATTTGTTTTCTTTTTCTTCAAACCCCGGATTTTCAACAGAATCATTATCCGATACCTTGTCACTGTATTCTTCAAAGATGACGATGATGAAAAAACGCCCAAATCTTAAAAACCTAACTGCACCACCACATGGACACAAGGCGATTTAACAAATTAAGCTCATTCAACGACATAAAACTTGAAAAAGAGCGACTTCGTTATGAAATGCTCTTAGCCGAAAACCGATTGATGGAAAATTTCCATTCCATTGAAAACTTGTTCACCATACCCTCCCTGTTCTCTCGAATAACTTATGGGTTTGAAGTAGCGCAAAACGTCTACAAAAGAATCAGAGACCTAACCGAAAGATTCAGCTCCTGGAGAAAAAAGAAAAAGAATAAAAAGAGGAAATCGCAAGAGGGGTATTACGAAGAGGATTAACATTCCATTTTAATCTTCACCAAATCTTACGCGCATTTGAATGATTTCAGGCCTGTTACCAACTCTCACCGGCGGCCCCCAGGTTCCCACTCCATTAGAAACGTATACATGCATATTGTCAATTTTGCCATAGCCCCTGCTAATGGTATAAATGGCTGATGTAATATAGTTAAGTGGCCACATCTGGCCATGATGTGTATGTCCGGAGAACTGCAAATCTACTCCAAGGGCAGCAGCCTCTTCCAGATAGTAAGGCTGGTGATCCAGTAAAATGAGAGGATAATCTGCGTCAGCCATTGCAACAAGCTCATCCAGGGGAAGTCGTTCTCGCCCGGCAAACCGTGGTTTATCCCTGTCCTCCCGACCGATAATGTAAAAGCTATCTTCAATTTTTATCACACTATCCCGTATTATTTTCAATCCATGCTTTTTGAGATAGTTATACGCAGGCTCAGCACCTCCAATGTATTCATGATTACCCATTACGGCATATACCCCCAGAGGCGCACTCAACTTTTGAAGTGTCTGCCCGATATTTTGCCTTAAAACCGGCTCAAGGTCCTCGTCCAGCACATCTCCAGCAAGAAATATTATATCTGGCTCCAACCCTTGCACCTTCTGCACTATCTTTTCAAAATGCCCGTTACCGATTAACGTACCCAAATGAATGTCAGACATCATTACCACATTCAACTCTTTCATTCCATTGGCTTGTTTTGCTATATGCACATCCATAGTCCGCACTACCGGGTAAAGGGTGTTGATATGCCCTGCAATTATTGTGAACAGAACCGTGATGGCAAGCCCTGAAAACAACATAAGTTTAAACTTTTCATAATTTGAAGAAATAAAGGCCGGGAAAAAAGGAATGAAATTGTTTATAAGCCGCAGCAAGTCAATCAAAACCAGGGCAAGGAAAAAATACAACATGGCAGCCAGCCAGAAGGATCCGGCCCATACCAGTATATCACTGGCAATGGACAGGTAAAAGCGTTCAAGAAAACGACCAGCCACGTAAGTTGCTGCCAATCCCCAGAAGAGATAAGGCATTATAGATTTCATCATGGAGCCGTCAGGCAATGCCTGCATGCCCCTCATGTAAATATAATAATTGACTGCCAGGTAAATTGACAGCACTATTGTATAGAAAATTACAAATACCATTTTTCGCATAAATTAGAAATAACTTACCTTTTAACGACATTCCAATCTCTTTGTTTAAACGCAAACACTACTTATCCAAACCGATTATATTAAAAATGTTTAATTACTTAACTCCACCCTGGAAAACTTGAACAAAGCAAAGCCGGCATCGGTTAAGATGTCAGCATAAACCTTTTCAAAACGCTAAATAGCAAAGCATTTTTTACATACAAACCATTATGGAAATAAAAGAAAAAATTTGCATTATTACCGGTGCCACTTCAGGTATCGGCAGAGAGACAGCCTTAGAACTTGCCAGGGCAGGCGCAGTTCTGATATTGCCCATTCGCGATTCTTTAAAGGGGGATATTCTGAAAGACGAAATTCTTGAGCAAACGCCCCACGCCAAACTGGATTTTATGCACTGTGACCTTGCATCTTTTGCCTCCATCAGGGAGTTTGCAACAGCATTTAAAAAGAAATACAAGCAGCTTCATATTCTGATCAACAATGCCGGTATCTGGGAAACCAAAAGAAACCTGACAGAAGACGGAATCGAGAGAAATTTTGCGGTCAACCACCTTGCCCCTTTTCTGCTCACAAATTTGCTGCTTGAGACCCTAAAGGGAAGTGCTCCTGCTCGCATCGTAAACGTAGCCAGTGATGCGCACAAACAGGGTAAAATTAATTTTACTGATTTGGAATATGAAAAGAAATTCTCAAGCCTGGGTTCGTACGCCCAGTCGAAGCTGGCCAATATTCTTTTTACCAAAAAGCTTTCGCAAAAACTCAAAGGAACAGGTGTGACAGCCAATTGCCTCCACCCTGGAGTGGTTTCCACCAACCTTTTTGACAAGATGCCTAATCTCCTCATGAGCATCATGAGCCTCTTCATGATATCCCCCCGGAAAGGAGCCCAAACAACCCTATACCTGGCCACATCACCACAGGTTGAAAATGTCAGTGGTGAGTATTTCGCCAAATCAAAAAGTAAAAAACCCGCCCCACAGGCACTAAGGCAAGATGTTGCCGACAGGCTTTGGGAAATAAGTGAGAAATATGTCGGAATTCAATCTTAAGGAAAATCATCTCAAGGGACAAACAAGCCCCTATCTTTTACAACATTTGTACAATCCGGTCGACTGGTACCCATGGGGTCCGGAGGCCCTTGATAAAGCTAAAACCGAAAACAAACCCCTCCTGATAAGCATTGGTTATTCGGCCTGTCACTGGTGTCATGTTATGGAAAAGGAATCCTTTGAAGATCATGAGGTGGCCAGGTTGATGAATGACCATTTTGTTTGCATAAAAGTGGACAGGGAAGAAAGACCAGACATTGATCATCTTTACATGAACGCCGTGCAGTTGATATCGCAGAGGGGTGGATGGCCCCTGAACTGCTTTGCCTTGCCCGACGGCAGGCCTTTCTGGGGAGCAACCTACTTTCCCAGAGATCAATGGAAAAGCATCCTTATCCGAATCCATGAACTCTTTGTTCATCAGCACAGTGATTTGGAAGAGCAGGCTGAAAAACTTACAGAAGGACTGGCACAAAACAGTATTTTACCTTTAACCGACAAAAAGGACAAAGGGTTTTCTGCAGATGTCACAAACAAAATGGCCCGGGGCATCTCTCAAAACATCGACATGAATGAAGGGGGTACCATGGGAGCACCGAAATTTCCGTTGCCTGCTGTCTTTGAATTTTTACTTCACTACCATCAGCAGAACCCCCAGGCCAAAGATGCTGCAAAGGCAGTTGAGTTGACCCTGACCAAAATGGCCATGGGTGGCATCTATGATCAGGCTGGAGGTGGTTTTGCACGGTATTCTGTTGATGAAAACTGGAAAGTGCCCCATTTTGAGAAAATGCTCTACGACAATGCACAACTCATAAGCCTGTATGCCAAAGCTTACAAAACAAACCCCCTGCAGATTTACAGGCAGGTGGTGGAAGAGTCCATTGCATTTGTCAAAAGAGAACTTACCAGCCCCTCCGGAACCTTTTATTCTGCCCTGGATGCTGACAGCGAAGGGGAAGAAGGCAAATTCTATGTATGGACAGAAAAGCAATTTCATGAAGTTCTGGGAAAAGAAGCTCCATTGGCCATTGAATATTTTAATGTGGGCGGAAAAGGATTTTGGGAAAAAGGAAACAGCATTCTCTTGCTGAACAAAACAGATGAAGCGTTTGCCCGTGAATGGAGTATGCAACCGGAAATGGTCAGAAACAAGGCTGCTTCCTGGAAAAAAATACTGTTGAAAGAAAGAGAGAAACGAATCCGACCCGGGCTGGACAATAAAGTCCTGGTATCGTGGAACGGCCTCATGATAGAGGCGCTGGCAGAAGCTTACAGCGCATTTGGCAACCACCAATGGAAAGATGATGCAGCAAAAGCAGCTGACAATATCTTACGTTTGGCGATGCAACCCGATGGCCGGCTTTACCATACCCTCAATGACGACAAACCCGCTGTTGATGGTTTTCTCGAAGACTACGCCTGCATGATAAAGGCACTTATCAAGCTTGGTACCCACAAAGAAGAATATTTACTGAGTGCTAAAAAAATGATGGAATATACCCTGGAAAACTTCTCTTCCGAAAAAACGAATATGTTTTCCTTTTCATCGGCAAAAGGAGAACAGCTGGTTGCGCCCTATTTTGATTTTCAGGACAATGTTATTCCCTCAGCCAACAGCATCATGGCACGCAACCTTTTTTACATGGGCCATCTTTTCGAAAACCACGACTGGATTGACAGAAGCCGTCAGATGTTGACCGATGTTGCTCAGCAAATGGAAAACTATGGCAGCTGGACAGCCAACTGGGGTATACTTTGGCTTCACCACCAGAAAGAGTTTTTCACACTGGCCGTTTGCGGCAACAATGCTGCTGAAACAACTGACGACATACTTTCCAATTACCTGCCCGACATATTGGCATGTAGTTCTTTCTCCGAAAAAACCCAAATACCTTTACTCAAAAACAGGTTTGTAAAAGGAAAAACGCTGGTGTATCCCTGCACATCAACCGAATGCCTCCCACCAGTGGCAACATCACATGAAACACTAAAGATTTTGACTTCCTGATGGATTTTTCTATTTTTGCTGTGAAAAAGCGTTTAACATATATCTTATGACAAGAAGCCAGGCCCTTGCTCTGCTGAGCAAATATGTGAAAAATGAAAAGATGATAGCTCACTGTCTTGCATCAGAGGCGGTGATGCGTGCCATGGCAGACAGACTTGGTGAAGATATAGAAAAATGGGGTTTGGCTGGTCTGCTGCATGATCTGGATGTGGAATTCACTGCCCACGATATGAGCATACACTCCATGGAAACAGCAAGACTATTGCGCGAACATGGTATTGACGAAGAAATTGTAGAGGCAGTAATGCTGCACAACGAAGATGCAGCCCATGGCAGGCAACGGACAGAGAAGTTTCACCATGCCCTGGCTGCAGGTGAAACCATCACAGGACTTATCACAGCCACAGCACTGGTTTATCCTGACAAGAACGTGCAAAGCGTTAAAACCAAGTCTATCCTCAAGCGAATGAAAGAAAAGGCATTTGCAGCCTCTGTGAAAAGAGAAAACATCATGGAGTGTGAGTTAGCAGGCATTCCCCTGGCTGAATTTGCCGATTTGGCGCTTAACGCAATGCAAAAAATGGAGTCCAACAAATAGACCGCTTAACAATTATTACCCCGTTTTACTCATCCCTTAACAATCTTTAATCGGGAAATTTAAACCTTAAAAGCAAGGTCGTGTTATTTTTGTGTACTATTTTACAGAAATTATACTATGCAAAAACATATAAAGACACTCCTTCTTCTGCTTCTTTCCCCCCTCTACCTGTTTTCCCAAAACACCATTACCGGCACGGTGAAAGAGAGTGAATCGGGCAACCCACTGTAGTTTGCACAGCTGGCGCTAATGGAAGTTGCCGACAGCTCGCTGGTAACCGGAACCACCGCAAACCTGGATGGAGAATTCCGTATTGAAACCAACAGGGAGGGTGACTTCCTGCTGAGAGTTAGCTTTATCGGTTACCAGGAAAAATGGATTCCAACAGAAGTGAGCAGTGGAAGAAACCGACTGGGCACCATTTATCTTGCCTCTGCAGCCCGCGAGCTGGGAGAAGTGGAGGTAACTGCAGCGGCTTCGCTGTTTCGTTCGGAAGCTGACCGGCGGATTTTCAATGTGGAAAACATGACCGTAGCCGAAGGGGGCTCTGCCATACAGCTGCTGGAAACATTGCCTTCTGTACAAGTCGACGAAGAGGGACGTGTTTCACTTCGTGGCAGCGGAAACATCCTGATTTATATCAATGGTAGACCTACCAACCTATCCAGTGATGAAACCGAATCTATACTTGAACAATACCCTGCCAGTGCCATCAAAGAAGTGGAATTGATTACCAACCCTTCTGCAAGATATGAGGCAGAAGGAATTGGTGGCATCATTAACATTATCCTCCGTGAACAACGCATGCAAGGCTTTAACGGGCAGGTAAATGTTTCCTCCGGAACAGGCCATAAATACACAGCAGGGGTCAACCTGAATCTGCGAAGGGGCAACTGGAACCTTTTCACCAATTACTCTTACCAATACAGGGAAATGTGGGAAATCACCAACAGCTTCAGACAAAATTTCAACCCGGGCATGACCTCCATCCTCGATCAGGATTATTACACCGAAAACTGGAGACAAAACCATTTGCTCAGACTGGGAACTGAGTACCATATTAACGATAACAGCACCACCCGGATATATACCAATATTAACCGCCGAAGCCGCGACAGAGAGAGACTTTACAATATCCGCAACATGACTGCCTTGAATCAGATGGACAGCCTGTACGAGAGAATCCTTACCGAGGATCAAAGCAGTATAAATTACGAACTGGGTGTTGATTATAACTGGCAAAACGACAATGGCCGAAGATTTCGCACTTCAGCCACATATGCATGGGATGAACAAGACAGAATAGAGTATTTTGATCAGACACAAAGCTATTATGACTCCCAGGGCAACCTTTACAATCAGCTGCGAATCGATCAGTTTTATGAAAGGCCATTGTCAGGCAGCATGCTTGTGCTGCAGGCCGATTATGAACACTCGCTGGGGGAAGATTTGAAAATTGAAACCGGAGTAAGAGGAGAGCTAAGGTTTGACGATCGTTCACAAAGATTTGGGCAACTGGACGGGCCGGATACCCTTAGCCTGGTACTAAACGGTATACCTGTAACCAATGCTTTCACCCACAACAGGGATATTTACGCGGCATATGGTTCATTTACTGACAACCGCGGTGCACTTAGCTACCAGCTGGGTTTAAGAGCAGAATACACGGTAATGGAAAACTGGCAGGATTACGGCCTCAGAAGTGGCTTCCTGGATGATGAAAATTTCCAGCCCGGAAGAGATATCACAACCCAGGACAATTACTTTGGCATTTTTCCGAGTGTATTTCTTAATTACGAAATCAGCCAGAATCAGGACATACAGGCCAGCTACAGCCGGAGAATCAACAGGCCCTGGACCGGGAGCATGATGCCATTGCTCAACGCGCAGGACTTCTTCAACCTGCGACTGGGCAACCCCTACCTGGATCCGCAGAACACGGATAACTACGAAATCAACTATATCAGGGCCTGGCAAAACTACATGGTTACCGGTGGGGTTTTCCATCGCTATACCACCAATGGTTTTACCCGACTCTTTGTGTTGTTCGACAAAGGTTCGATGGTAACCTGGACCAATGCCAACACCAACAACTCAACCGGGGTGGAAGTCATCAACTACCTGACCCTGAACAACAATTTTGACGCAACCCTCACGGGCAATTTTTACTACTCTGAAGTTTCGGGAGAAGTGGAAGGGCGATCCTTTACCAATGAAAACTACAGCTGGACCCTGAGCCTTATGAGCAATCTCAACTTACCGGGTTGGTTCAGCACCCAGGTTTCAGCCAATTACTGGGGACCCCGCGTCATCCCTCAGGGAGAAATAAGACCGGTTTTCAGTATGAATATCGGTATGCGCCGTAACGTAATGAACAACCAGGGTACCATCAGCCTGAATGTGAGCGATGTTTTTAACACGCGAAGGTTCTCACTGCAAACCAACGGAACGGACTTCTTCCAGGAAAGAGAGTTTTTCCGTGAATCCAGAATTCTCACCCTTGCATTCACCTATCGCTTCCGCGATTTTCGCGAAAGAAACGGTGGACAGAGAAGAGATGGCATTGAAGGAGACATTGACGGGCTTTTCTAAGCAACAGCCTACTTTTTCAACAATTCCATGTATCCCACCATTTCAAAACCCGCATGCTTTCCCGTGCCTGAAAAAATGGTTTCCCCCTTTTTATCTTTAACCAGGACATGAATCTCTGCATCTATGCTCTCATGAATCATCCGTTCCATGTTGCCCATTACCGGAGCCTTCAAGCCTCCGACCGAAGTTTTGCGGATATTCACCGGTGATTTCATTGCATGAACTTCGATGGTGTATTTATTCCCTTTTATTCTCAACTTCACATCCTTGTCAGTGTATTGAAAATCTTTAACAACAGCACCGGTATAGGTGGCGAATGAAATAATACTTCCTTCATGAAGAAGAAAACCCAAAAACCCTGTAAAGGTATTCCCTATCCAGGGTATGCGCGCCAGCGACATCATAAAGGAGGTCCCTTCCTGTTCGAAATGGTTCGACTGCATCCAAACCCATGCTTTGGGCATGGACGAACCCCAGTCTTTTTCAATATATCCACGCCCTTTGTCAAAATCAATGATCCTGGAGTTGTGGGTTAGTTGTCCCCCCAGGCCATGATCCAGGCTCACTACTCCGTGATAACACTCCATAGAGGGAACGTACCTGTACCAGCCCATAATCCCGGGACGCTTGTACCAGACGGGGTATTTCTTTACATCATCAAAGGTAATAACACCTTTAAAGCTGTTCTTTCCATCGTCCATATCAAGTACAAACATTTGATCAGAAAAGTAACTCTGCCCTACGCATATTTCAAAACCTTCGGAAGAGAAAGAGAAGGACTCTGCCGGATATCTGTAATAATAGGTGTCCCCGGTTTGCCCGTTTATGACTTGTATAAACGCATGGGCATCATCATTTACAAGAGAAATCCCCGGAATAAAAGACCAGGTATTCTGTTCGTCAGCACTTACATTTTTAAAATACCAGCCCTCAAAATAGTTCTCCGTTTCACGGCTCCCCTGGAACCAATCCGGATTAAGCACCTTCCTTTTTTCGTATTGAAAAGATTTCAAAGGTCTTTTATAAGGACGTAAAGTATAATAGCCTGTTTCTGTTGTTTTAGTATCTGTATAGTTGCTCATAGCTAATAGTGCTTTTTTAAAAAATAAAAATCATCGTTGCGGGCAAACACGCCGGTTAATAGTGGAAATATTTTACTCCTGGGTTTTTTATTCTCAATTGATTTGTTCTACGCAAAAACCGTCAACGGGTTTTGAAAGGATACGTCAGCTCAGGCCACAAAGCAGGCCTGCTGTGCGATAAGGCCCGCTGAATAACATCTTCAAGGGTGTACAGGTCATTTTCTGCAACAAAAATGGTTTCAAGATACCTGGCCAGTGGCATTTTTCGGCCCTCAAAACCATTGGCAATGGGATAATTGATATCTTCCTGGAGTACAATCCATTTCAGCGAACAAAACAATTCTTCCAGGGAAAGATCAAAGGTATTGCCTGCCAGGTTGTAAGGCTTTTGCAAATGGGCTTTTCTTACCCTTGCCAGCAGCTTGCTATCGGGATCTGTTCTTTTGTAGGGAAGTGAATCTGCCAAAACTGGTAAATCCGCAACCCCCTCCCTGAAAAAATTCACCAATGCTTTTCTCAATTCCTGTCCATTCATTTTGCCATGAACAATTTTGTTGTAAATATCGGCAATGATATTGGCGTGAGACAAGGCTGTATTTATTCCATTCTTATGTATATTTGCACGGTAATCAAAAACAATTTTTCCTGATGATTCAATAATCTTAGCCTTGTAACCGGGAAATGAGATGAAAATTTCTGTTCCATTGGTGCATGTTTCAACAACTATTTGCGAAACATGTCGTTTATTGTTTCGGACATTATCTGCAAAAGAATGCTGTTGAAACTGATTCAACAAGTATGTACCGGCCTGTTGAAAATTCATAGTCAATCTGGTTAATGACAAAAAATATTTTTCACTATTTTGTAATTAAAGCCTGAAAAATGCTACTTGTTAACCGTATTGGCAGACAAGATACAAAAAAGCATGCACAAACTTTACAAAGTTAAAAATTAATGGCAATCCGCACTTTTAAAACCCTGCTCCCCGCATTCTCTTTACTGTATCTTTTCACAATCGCTGCTGCTGCGCAGCAACCTTTGCAGGTAAAGGGCAGGGTGTCAGAGGCCCAAAGCGGCCAGCCCCTGGCCTTTGTGCATGTGGTGATAGCAGACAGCCAGCAAGGCACCATGACCGATATTGACGGGTTCTTTTCTTTAACCGTACCCCATGGGCAGGAATACCTTCAATTATCCTATGTTGGATACTTTGGGCAGATTTTTGAAATTGATTTTGGGAAAAGCATTCAGCAAATCACCATGTACCGGCGTCCTTATCAACTTGAGGAGGTGGTGGTATATCCGGGAGAAAATCCGGCCCACCGGATTATTCTCAATACCATCAGCAACCGCAACACCAATGACCCCGGGCGTCTCGATGCTTTTACCTACAAAAGCTACAACAAGTTTCTGGCAACCCTTGACCGCGATTTCTATATGGAAAGGTGGCTCATGACGGGTGATTCGTCCAACTACCGCATGGCAGATATGCTTGACAAAAGGCACGTATTTATCATGGAATCGGTAACTGAACGACGATTTCGCTCGCCCGATCTCAACAACGAGAAAGTAATTGCCAATCGTGTTTCGGGTCTTGAAAACCCCATGTTTACCATGCTTGCCACGGAGCTTCAATCTTTTTCTTTTTACGGAAATTCCATTACGCTGCTGGAAAACGATTACCTGAGTCCGCTTAACAGGGCTGCCTTCAGTCGTTACTTCTATCATCTGGAAGATACCCTTTATCAGGGTGTTGACACGGTATTTGTGGTGGCCTTTCGTCCGGTAAGAAATACCAATTTTGATGGATTGAAGGGGCTGCTGTATATCAACTCCCATGGATGGGCAGTGCAAAGCGTAATTGCTCAGCCAGCCCGCGAAATGACCGGTGGAATGAATTTCAAAATCCAGCAAATGTATGAGCAGGTAGACGGAAAGCATTGGTTTCCGGTGCAACTCAATACCGATATTGATTTTTTCAACCCAGAAGCAAATGACCCCACCGCTATGGTACCTCTGCGAATGCTGGGGCGCAGCTATATCCGGGAAATTGAGATTAATCCGCCCTTGCGCAGGAGAGACTTCAGCAACTTCACCATTGAGTTTAACCATGAAGCCAACCGCCTTCCCCGTCATTTCTGGGATGAGTTTCGCGCTGACTCACTGTCATACCGCGAGCAGAACACTTACCGTTTCATGGACAGCCTGGGGAGAAAATACAACTTCGACAGAATTGCCAATCTCATCGAGCCTCTGATTTTCGGGGAAATCCCCCTGGGGAGTATCAACATACCTCTTAATAGCCTTTACCGGTACAATAATTTTGAGGGTCATCGGTTTGGAATGGGATTTTCAACCAACCAGAGATTTTCAGAAAGATTCCGCACCGGAGGTCACTATGCCTGGAGCACACGTGACAGGGAAGAAAAGTATGGTTATTTTGGGGAAATCGTTTTACATAAAAACAGGGATTTGCGTCTGGGAGGATCATTCCGGTTTGATGTGACCGAAAGAGGCGGCAACAAACTAATGCGGCAGCATTTTTTGCTCAGTCCCAACCTCATAAGAAATCTTTTCATGAACAAGATGGATTACACCCAAAGGGCTTCTGCTTATCTTTCCTTTCTGGCCTACCGCAACTTTCTCACAACAGAAATAGCAGCCAGTCGCGGCAAAACCTCATGGACAGATATGTACTATTTCACCCGGGGTGACAATGAACCGGGTTTACGTTCTTTCAGGTTTTCAGAAATAAACTTAAGAATGCGCTTTGCCTATGGCGAAACACTCATGAAAACCCAAACAAGGTTGTTGCGTCTTCCTTCGAATTATCCGGTTTTGTATCTCAATATTTCCAAAGGGTTTGACAACATTGATCGCGGAGAGATGAACTACCTGAAATTAGAAGCTGCTGTTGAGACCAGTTATTCCATACCCCTGCTGGGCAAACAAACCTGGTTGTTTGAAGGAGGGTGGACCGACCGCCCTGACCTTCCATGGCCTCTGCTTTTTACTGCCAAGGCCGGAAACCGGAATTACTTCCTTGCATCTCCTTATAGCTTTGGCACCATGCATATGAGCGAATTTGCTGCCAACCGCTTCGCCGCCGTTTTTTTTCAGCACAGTTTCCAGAACCTGCTTTTCAGGTGGCCTCGCTATGAACCCGAACTTGTGCTTATTACCAACGCCGGTGTGGGCAGCCTGGAAGCCAAAGAGAACCATATTTTCATGGAAGCCCGTTCATGGGAAAAAGGCTATTTCGAATCAGGCATCGCCATCAACAAAATCCTGCCACAACGCTGGTCACGACGCATTGTTTTCGGAATGAGCCCGGGCATTGAGGTCCTTTACAGATATGGCCCTTATTCTCTGCCCAAAACAAGTGATAATTTCACCATCAAACTCAGTATGATAACTTCATTTTGAGTGATAAAAATTTATTAGCTTTGCATTTCATTTTTCAGTATGGCACGTCAGGAAGAAATCCTTATAGGAAGACGACTTAAAACCTCTTACATCTCAACGATAGTAAGTATAACCCTGGTACTTTACGTGCTGGGCTTTCTGGGTATTATCATTATGCATACCCATAAGCTTTCAGAGCATATTAAGGAAAACATTGGTTTTTCTATTATCCTGATGGATAATGCACGTATGGCAGATATCAACCACCTGCAGAAATCTCTGGATGCATTTGATGCTGTAAAGTCTACAGAATTTATTTCCAGCGACAAAGCTGCCGAAGAACTTATTTCGGAGCTGGGAGAGGACTTTGTAGAGTTTTTGGGTTACAATCCTCTGTTCCCTTCCATTGAAGTAAAACTCAATGCTGCCTGGGCCAACCCCG
This sequence comes from Bacteroidota bacterium, assembly GCA_007694165.1. GTDB lineage: Bacteria > Bacteroidota > Bacteroidia > Bacteroidales > UBA7960 > SKVR01. Next base: position 16,614 of record RECE01000326.1, on the reverse strand, counting down.
ACAGCCTGGAATTATTCGAAAAAAATGTACTTCAGAGTCGCATTGTAAAAGAGGTGGATTATCAGAAAAACCTGGTACACATTGTTAACGAAAACGTGAGAAAAATCGGATTTGCCCTGCTATTGTTTGGTGTTTTACTGCTCATCATTGCTTTTACACTCATCAATAACACCATCAGGCTGAGCGTTTTTTCCAAAAGATTTTTAATAAAAAGCATGCAACTCATCGGAGCCACTCAGTCTTTTATACGCAAGCCTTTTGTAATCAAGGGAGTCGTTCAGGGGCTTATTGGTTCGGTTATCGCCATTGCCTTGCTGCTCGCCTCCCTTTATGGTGCCCGGCAATCTGTGCCTGAGCTGATAGATTTTCAAGACATTGAAATGCTTTTCAGCCTTTTCGTGCTGGTAATCATCCTGGGCATTGTTATCAGCTGGATTTCCACCTGGTTTGCCGTCAAAAAATACCTGCGCATTAAAACAGACAATTTGTATTTATATTAAAATTATTCTCCATGGACAAGAAACCCCAAACTGATTTTCTCTTTGACCGCACCAAATACACCATTCTTATCGTCGGCCTGCTGGTCACTGCCCTGGGTTTTATCCTTATGATTGGCGGTGGCAGCGACGACCCCAATGAGTTTAGTTATGATTTGTTCAATTTCAGAAGGCTTACCCTGGCTCCTTTCCTCGTCCTGCTGGGATATGCCATCCAGATATATTCCATTCTGAAAAGCAAAAAACAATAACGCCTTTATCCGGAAATTTATAAGTGTGCCCGGCAAGTACCGGGTATTCTTTTGGTTGTTTTTGCCGGACAAAGACATCTTATATTATACACAAAAATACCTGAAATGAGTTGGATAGAAGCATTGGTACTTGGCCTGCTGCAAGGTCTTACCGAATTTTTGCCTGTGAGCAGCAGCGGACACCTGGAACTGGGGTCAGCTTTGTTTGGGCTGGAAGAAGAAAACCTTACCTTCTCCATTATCGTGCATGGAGCAACCTTTTTAAGTGTTGTAGTAGTTTTCAGAAATGACATCCTGAACCTGATTACAAGTTTACTGAAATTTCAATGGAACGCGGAAACCAAATTTATATCACTACTTGTTTTATCAGCAGTTCCTGTAGGTTTGGTGGGAGTTTTGTTTAAAGACCAAATAGAAACACTTTTCGAGGGTCGAATCGCATTTGTAGGGTCCATGTTGCTGGTTACCGCTACCTTGCTGTTTCTCACAAAATATGCACCCAAACAACATAAAGAGGTGGGAATAAAAAGTGCCCTGATAATTGGGTTGGCACAAACGGTGGCCATCCTGCCAGGCATCAGTCGTAGTGGTGCAACCATCAGTACCGCGTTATATCTGGGCATTGACAGGGAAAAGGCTACCCGTTTTTCTTTTTTGATGGTACTTATACCCATTTTCGGGGCCTCATTACTGGAATTGCTTGACCTGTACAAAGCAACAGAGCCCGCGGCAATAAGCAATGCTGCTCTTTTAATTGGTGCTTTGGCGGCATTTACTTCAGGTTTGTTTGCTTGTAGCTGGATGCTGCGCATTGTAAAGAAAGGAAAGCTGGTTTATTTCTCCATTTACTGTGTAATCGTAGGGATGATCGCCATCTTTTACGGCCTTTTTTAACACATAAATCCACACTTAAATGACAGAAAAAACAGAGCTTGCAGAGCAATTTGCAGCCGGGAAACTATTGCTAATTGACAAACCTCTCCACTGGACTTCATTTGATGCAGTAAGTAAGGTAAAGTCATTACTCAAACATAAACTGGGATTGAAGAAAATAAAGGTAGGACATGCCGGCACATTAGACCCTCTTGCTTCCGGGTTACTGATTATTTGTACCGGGAAAATGACCCGGCAGATTGATGTATACCAGGCGCAGGAAAAGGAATACACCGGCACTTTTTTTATTGGGGCCACCACCCCCTCATCTGACCTGGAAACGAAACCAGATCAAACCTATCCCACAGAACACATCAGCAGAAACTTGCTGGATGAAACAATTAAAGAGAATTTTACTGGAACACTGCAACAGGTTCCCTCTCTTTTTTCAGCCAAAAAAATTGATGGCAAACGCGCTTATGAGCATGCACGAGCAGGAAATCAAATTGAACTCAAGGCCAACGAAATCATCATTCATGACTATGAGATTACCCGGTTTGAATTGCCGGAAGCTGATTTCAGGGTAGTCTGTTCTAAGGGGACATACATCAGGTCATTGGCAAGAGACCTGGGCCAGCAACTTCAATCAGGTGCATACCTGAAAACCTTGAGAAGAACCCGTATTGGCGATATCTCTGTTGAACAAGCCATTAGCATCGAAGATTTTGAAAAACAAATCCTGGAGGCAATTGCCGATTGATTCCATTTTTGGATTGGTTGCCAGGTTTTTAAATAAACAAAACATTCTGAAAATAGTTTCTATTTTTAAAGCACAGACTTTGTTAGGTTAAACAGCATTAAAAAGAATGGTAACGACAAAAATTGCCCCACCAGGGAAAACAAAACTTTAAGTACTTAATTAACTCATTGAACAAAAGATACTGATTTTCTTTAAATTATTGCCAAAGCTATTGACATGGCCTCTTGGTTGTATTATCTTTGCACACCTTTTCACAATATACAGAAAAAAATGAAGCTATCTGATTTTAAATTCAACCTCCCCGCTGAGTTGATTGCGGAAAATCCGTCTGAAAACCGTGATGAATCCCGCCTGATGGTTATCAATCGTAAAACCGGCGACATCGAACATAAAATTTTCAAAGATATTCTCGGATACTTTGACGATGGCGATGTAATGATAACCAACAATACCAAAGTTTTCCCGGCAAGGTTGTATGGAACCAAAGAAAAAACCGGAGCCAAAATTGAAGTATTCCTTCTGCGCGAACTCAATCGTGACGCCCGCTTATGGGATGTGCTGGTTGATCCGGCAAGAAAAATCCGCATAGGCAACAAACTCTATTTTGGGGATGACGACAACCTGGTAGCCGAGGTAATTGACAACACCACCTCAAGAGGTCGTACACTCAGGTTTCTTTTTGATGGCACCTACGATGAATTCAAAAAAACGGTTGAATCGCTGGGTGAAACACCTCTTCCCAAACTTATCAAAAGGGCTGTTGTGCCCGAAGACAAAGAAAGGTATCAAACCGTTTATGCCAAAAGAGAAGGTGCAGTGGCCGCTCCCACTGCAGGAATGCACTTCAGCCGTGAACTTATCAAACGTCTGGAGCTCAAAGGGATAAACTTTGCTGAAATAACGCTGCACGCCGGATTGGGTAATTTCAGGAGTGTGGATGTAGAAGACCTCAGCAAACATAAGATGGACTCCGAACAGTTCATGATCGAACAAATGACTGCTGACATTGTCAACAAAGCAAAAGATCAACGAAAGCGGATTTGTGCTGTGGGCACTACCACCATGAGAGCCCTGGAATCTTCAGTAAGCATTTATGGTCAGTTGAAGCCTTATGATGGATGGACCAACAAATTTATCTATCCTCCCTTCGAATTCAGCGTGGCCAATACCATGGTATCCAATTTCCACATGCCACAATCAACACTGATGATGATGGTGTCTGCTTTTGCCGGTTTCGACTTATTGATGAAAGCCTATAAAGTTGCCGTAAAAGAAAAATATAAGTTTTTTACTTATGGTGACGCCATGCTGATTATCTAATCTATGCGTGCCAGATTTGTAATTATAACTGCCGGAGGTTCGGGGGTGCGGATGAACACCCCCCTGCCAAAGCAGTTTGCTCCCCTTTTGGGCACTCCGTTGCTGATGCATACCATTGAAGCATTTTTCAAATATGACCCGGGCATCAGCATTATCCTTGTGCTTCCCCTTGCGCAGATACCCTATTGGGAACAATTATGCAAGGAACACAACTTTTCCATTCCCGTGCAAACCACTGCGGGAGGCCCTGAAAGATTCCATTCCGTAAAAAACGGATTGAAGCTGGTTCCTGAAAATGCAGTGGTGGCCATACATGATGGGGTAAGGCCCCTGGTATCCGGGAAAACCATTGCTGAAGCCTTTTATACCGCTGAAAAATTCGGGAATGCCATACCGGTTGTTCCTGTAACAGAATCGGTACGTGTCTTAGAAAAGGCCTTCAACAAAACCCTCGACCGCGATTCGCTGCGCATTGTTCAAACCCCCCAATGCTTCCTGGCAGCAAATATTAAAAAAGCCTACCTGGTAAACTACCATGAATCCTTCACCGACGATGCTTCGGTGCTGGAGAAAACCGGGGAACGAATACTTCTTTGCGAAGGAAACAGGGAAAACATCAAAATCACTACTCCTGAGGATCTTCAGATTGCAGAAGCTATTTTGATGCAAAAGAAAAAACAGTAATCAGCCGATTGCTGTCTGCTCAGCCTTACCATAAGTAGTGCTTGCAAGAAAGCGCCAATTGCTGCGTTATGCTTGCCTTCAAAACAGTCATTTACGAAAAGTAAACTCCTGTTTTTCAGTCATCGCAAGCCTTGCACTTGACGCTTTCTTATCAAGCCCTTGTAAAAATGATGAGTTTTCTTGCTGACACTAGGTATCAAGAGAAACCGCAAAACAACGGAGCAGATATTGCTGACTTGTCAGTTAACGCTGTTTTAATTCAGTTATCCTTCTGTTCTCTCTCCCTGCAGGGTAGCCGAAGAACATCCGGTAATTTTCACCATGGCATAATCTCCGGGTTTTAGCCCGGTGTTGTTGTCAAAAACAACCACTTTGTTCTGGCTGTTTCGACCGGAAACCCTTTTCTCCGATTTTTTCGAAGTTCGCTCTACCAATACCTCAAATACTTTCCCCACATCGCCCTGGTTACTTTTGAGCGATAATTCATTCTGCAAATCAATGATTTCCTGTAAACGCTTTGATTTAACTTCTTCCGGCACATCATCCTCCAGTTTTTTAGCGGCAAGGGTACCCGGACGTTCAGAATACTTAAACATATAAGCAAAATCGAATCCCACTTCACGCATCAGGCTGAGGGTCAGCAGATGGTCATCCTGTGTTTCGCCACAAAAGCCGGCAATGATATCTGTAGAAACAGCGCACTCCGGAACAATGCTACGAATGGCAAGAATACGGGACAGGTATTCCTCACGGGTATATTTCCGGTTCATGTTTTTCAAAACACTGCTGCTTCCTGATTGAGCAGGAAGGTGGATTGCCTTGCAAATGTTATTGTACGATGCAATTACCTGCAACAGCTCCTCCGATATATCCTTTGGGTGGGAAGTGGCAAAACGGATCCTCAGGGCCGGATCAATAGATGCCACAGCTTCCATAAGTTGGGGAAAAGTCCATGCAGCACCGGATTCTTCGTTTTTCCAGTGATAGGAATTTACATTCTGCCCCAGCAGGGTAATTTCGCGGTAGCCTTGCCCAAACAGGTCACGTGCTTCGTTGATAATGCTTTCGGGCTTTCGGCTTCTCTCTTTACCCCGCGTAAAAGGCACTACACAGTAAGTGCAGAAATTTTCGCAACCCCTCATGATGGAAATAAATGCCGATACTCCATTGCTGGCATACCGCACCGGTGTGATGTCTGCATAGGTCTCTTCGGAAGAAAGGATCACGTTAACCGCTTTTTGTCCACTTTCCACATCCAGCAAAAGCTGAGGAAGGTCCCTGTATGAATCCGGGCCAACAACCATATCCACCCTCATGCCCATTTCTTCTTCTTCCAGCAACGAAGATTTAAGTCTTTCAGCCATGCATCCCAAAACACCCAACACCAGCCCCGGTTTGCTTTTGCGCAAATGCTGGAGCTGCTTCAAACGGTTAAATACTTTCTGCTCTGCATTTTCGCGGATAGAACAGGTATTGAGAAATATAATGTCGGCATCTTCCGCTTTGTCAGCAGAAGTATAATTTTTTTCAGTAATGATGGAAGCCACGATTTCGCTGTCAGAGAAATTCATCTGGCAACCGTAGGTCTCTATATAAATTTTCTTTTCCAAGTCTGTTTTTCAATTAGTTATATACAATTAAGAATTAAGCATTGACCTGCAAAATTACTTAAATTACCAGCAAGGCAAACATAAATTATTAATGGATGTTTAGATTTTGAGATGATAATTGTTTTATTTTGCAAAAAAAAAGATGCAGCAGCAAAAATCAAGAAACCGTTTCTGCATGTCCGGCACAAGCCATTCAGGATGTTCGTGGTGTTTTTCTCTCCAGGATAAAACAGTGATTATAGGTTTATTATGCGGGCTTTCCATTGCGGCAGGCCAGGCAAATAATTTGAACAGAACCTGCCAAAACATTTTTTAAATTTATTCCGTAGCTTTGCAAGCTTAAAATTTAGCAATTAAAAATAAGAGATTATGGTTAAAAACCTGGTAATAGTAGAGTCACCCGCCAAAGCCAAAACCATTGAAGGATTTCTTGGGAAAGAGTTTTTGGTGAAATCAAGTTTCGGTCACGTGCGGGATTTGTCAAAAACCAAGTTAGGCGTTGATATAGAAAACAATTATGCACCCATATACGAAATTTCGGCCGACAAGAAGAGTGTTGTCAGTGAGTTGAAAAAATTATCCAAAGATGCAGAAATAGTGTGGTTAGCAACGGATGAAGACCGCGAAGGAGAAGCCATAAGCTGGCATTTGGCCGAAAGCCTGAATCTGGATTTAAAGAAATGCCGCCGCATTGTATTTCATGAAATCACCAAAACAGCCATTCAGAATGCCATCGAAAAACCACGGTCTATCGACAACAACCTGGTAAATGCCCAGCAAGCCAGGCGCGTACTGGATCGCCTGGTGGGATTTGAACTTTCGCCCTTGCTTTGGAAAAAGGTGAAGCCTTCATTGTCTGCGGGCAGGGTACAATCTGTTTCGGTCAGGTTAATAGTGGAGCGTGAAAAAGAAATTCAGGAATTTAAGACTGCCGGATCCTTCAGGGTAACCGGTTTATTCCACGTAATTCACAATGGCCAGCCCGCTATAATCAAGGCAGAGCTGCCCCAGCGCTTTAAAACCAAAAAAGAGGCTGTTGAATTTCTGGAGAGGTGCATCAATGCAGGCTATTTTGTTGAGAATATTGAGACCAAGCCGGCCAAAAAATCACCTGCGGCCCCTTTTATCACATCTACCTTACAACAGGAAGCAAGCCGCAAACTGGGATTTTCCGTATCGCGCACCATGATAGTAGCGCAAAAGCTCTATGAGTCCGGAAAAATCACCTACATGAGAACCGACTCCGTCAATCTCTCGGATACCGCTGTGGCAATGGCCAAAGAGGTAATTGAAAAGAACTTCGGAAAAGAATATGTGCAGATTCGCAAATATGCCACCAAAGCCAAGGGAGCCCAGGAAGCGCACGAGGCCATAAGACCTACCTACATGAATGTAATGGATGCAGGGGCTGATGCATCCGAAAAACGGCTCTATGAACTTATCTGGAAACGCACCGTTGCATCGCAGATGAGTGATGCCAGGCTGGAAAAAACCAATGTTACCATTGGCATATCCACAACAGATGAAAAGTTTATTGCCAACGGAGAGGTTATGAAATTTGACGGATTCCTCAAAGTTTATCTTGAATCTACAGATGATGAGGATGATGAGGTACAGGAAGGAATTCTCCCTCCCCTTAAGGTGGATCAGAAACTGGAAATGGACGAGATTATCGCCCAGGAAAGATTTACCAAACATCCGCCCCGCTACACAGAAGCCAGTCTTGTAAAGAAACTTGAAGAACTCGGTATAGGCAGGCCCTCTACTTATGCCCCTACCATTTCTACTATTCAAAAGAGAGAGTATGTGGTAAAAGAAGGCCGTGAGGGTGATAAGCGGGAATATGATCACCTTTCGCTGAAAAACAACAAAATCGCCACCCAGAAAAAGTCAGAGATTACAGGAACGGAAAAGAATAAACTTTTCCCCACAGATATTGGCATTGTGGTCAACAGTTTTCTCATGGAGTACTTTCAAGGCATCATGGATTACAATTTTACCGCCAATGTAGAGAAGGAATTTGACGAAATAGCCCAGGGGCTGAAAGAGTGGACCAAGGTTATTCATGAATTCTACCATCCTTTTCACGAAAAAGTTGAGCATACCCTTCAACATTCAGAAAAGTTCAGTGGTGAGCGAAAGCTGGGCAAAGATCCCAAAACAGGCAAAGACATCATAGCACGCATTGGCCGTTTTGGCGCAATGGTTCAGATCGGCCATGCCGACGATGAAGAGAAACCCCTGTTTGCAGGACTTCGCAAAGACCAGAGCCTTGAAACCATAACCCTGGAAGATGCTTTGGATTTGTTCAAGCTGCCACGCCAGGTTGGCGAATACGAAGGCAAGGAGATTGTTGCAGCAGCAGGCAGATTTGGCCCCTACCTGCGGCATGATTCAAAGTTCTACTCATTGCCCAAAACTGACGACCCCCTTACCATAGAACTGGAGAGGTCTGTTGAAGTCATAGAAGAGAAGCGGGAAAAAGACAGGCAAAAAGTAATCAAGGAGTTTAAGGAGAATGAAGATGTAAAAATTCTGCGCGGCAGATGGGGTGCTTATCTGGCATCCGATGGCAGCAATTACAAGCTCCCCAAAGACAAAGACCCTGAAAAACTCAGCCTGGAAGATTGCCTAAATATTATAAAAGAAGGAACCTCAACACAGAAATCACGTACAACACGAAAGAAAGCACCAAGCAAGAAGAAAAAATAAAATCCTTTAATTCTGTTTATGGAAATTGCTGATTTTTTCGTACCGGTGGAATTCCAGAAAATCCATTTTTCTGAAGATTCTCACCCGCTGATTCTGGGAAATGTTATCAACAGTTATAATGAGGAGCAGTCATTCCCTTCCCTTGATGGTATTGACATTGCTATACTTGGGGTAAAAGAAGACCGCAATGCCATAGAAAATAAGGGTTGTGCATATGCACCGGATTATGTCCGGAAATATTTATACAACCTCTACCAGGGTCCCTTTAAACTCAAACTGGCCGATTTAGGAAATATCAAACAGGGAGAAACCCCTGAGGATACCTACTTTGCAGTAAAAACAGTGGTGTCAGAACTGCTCGAAAAAAGGATTATCCCTGTTATCATCGGTGGCAGTCAGGATTTATCTTATGCCAACTACAGAGCCTATGAAGCACTGGGACAGATAATCAATATCGTATCGGTCGATTCCTCTTTTGATCTGGGTTTAAATGAAGAAAACATCCATCACAAAAATTACCTTAACAAAATCCTGACCCATCAGCCAAACTTTCTATTCAATTACACCAATATCGGATATCAGACCTATTTTGTGGATCAGGACGCCATTGAGCTGATGCACAAACTAAATTTTGATATTCACCGGCTGGGGATCGTAAGAAAGAACCTGGAGGAAGTGGAGCCTATTGTTCGCAATGCCGACATGCTTAGTTTCGACATGAGCAGTATCAGGCAGTCTGATGCTCCGGGCAATGGCAATGCCTCTCCCAATGGATTTTATGGAGAAGAGGCATGTCAGATAATCAGATATGCCGGATTGAGCGACAAACTCTCTTCCGTTGGTTTTTATGAACTAAACCCCGCCTTTGATAATGGGGAGCAAACCGCCCATCTGGTGGCACAAATGATCTGGTATTTCCTTGAGGGTTTTTACCACCGCAAAAACGACTTCCCCGACAGGCAAAGAAAAGACGGCTCCTCATATGTAAAATACGTGGTGTCAATGAAGGAATTTAAAGAGGAGATAGTTTTTTACAAAAGCAAGGTAAGCGATCGATGGTGGATGGAAGTACCCTGTCAGGGGCTGCAATCCAAATACGAAAGACAATTTCTTGTACCTTGTTCCTACAATGATTACCAGTCGGCCTGCCAGGAAGAACTTCCGGAAAAATGGTGGCAAGTATATCAAAAGTTTCTCTGACTTATGCCCTTTTTCCGACCTGTCTTTTTTAACATCCTCATAATCTTCATGTTCTGTGAAAATTTCAAGCATGCTTTGGAATCAGAAATGTCATTTTTTCAATGAAAAACAGTACTTTTATCCATGAGCTTATTAAGATACAAGTATTTCTTCGGGAACAAAACAAGTAGAAATACTGATAAGGTAATCTAAGATAGTTTTTATATTTGTGGTGTCACTTGGAGTATTACCATTTGGCAAGTTATTGAGAAACAATATGTTCTTTGAAATTTTGGTTCCAAAACTTATTAACAGCCCGTTGTTGATAAAAAATATTGTAATTTTACGCCCCTGAAAACAGGCGCGCAAGCGGTAAGAAAAAAATTACCTGTTTATTCAATTTTTTAGAGAATACTACGTTTGAACAATTGAGTAATTCCAAAAACAGTCCTAAATGAAAAAGTGCTGCATTGCTGTTATATTAATATTGTCTGTAATTTTTTCTGATGATGTATTGGGTCAGCAAGAAGCGCAATTCAGTCACAACATGTTTAACAACATGGGCATCAATCCCGGTTACGCAGGGCTTCGGAATGCAATATGCGCCACAGCCCTTGCCCGCCAGCAGTGGGTTGGTTTTCGCGACGAAGAAAGAAACCGGATAAATCCGGAAACTTACAGTTTTACCGTTGATGCTCCCCTTCCCTTTATTCGTGGAGGTCTTGCACTTGGTTTTCTTCAGGATCAGCTTGGATATGAAACTGCACTGGGAGTTAAACTTGCGTATTCTTATCATCTTGACATGGATTATGGCAAAATGGGGATAGGCGCACAGATAGGCTTCCTGGATAAAAGGTTTGATTTTGCGCAATTGCGCCCCATTACAGATGGCGATCCCGCATTGGTTGGATCAGGAGAAGAATCCAGGATGATGATTGATGGTGCACTGGGAGTGTTTTATCAAATGGAGCAGACAGCATGGGCGGGTATATCAGTCAGCCAGCTGGCTCAATCCAAGCGCGAAATAGGAAGTGCTGACTACCAGCTAAGAAGACATTTATATGTGTCTGCGGGTTACAATTATCCCATACCGGGTCAACCCTTGTTTGTTGTTAGTCCATCCATTTTGTTCAAAACAGACTTTGGTAGTCTGCAAACGGATTTCAACACGCTCATTACATTCCGCGAAAAATTCTGGGGTGGGCTTAGTTACAGGATACAAGATGCTGCTGTAATACTTTTGGGACTATCATTCGAACAAATAAGCATAGGATATTCCTATGACATCACCCTGTCGCCCCTGGGAAGGAGTGGCAGAAGCTGGGGAAGTCATGAAATATTCGTACAATATTGTTTTAGTCTGGATATCGAGAGAATCCAGCATAAGCAAAGAAATGTCAGATTCTTGTAGGCAGCAAAATGATCTATGTTTTGAAACCTAATCATTAAATGCCCGTAAAAAATTGTAAAAAAAATTTATTGAGAAATAGTATTTATAAGTGGTCATAAAATCAGTAATTAACATGAAAAGGTTAATATTAATTGCATCGATAGTGGTATTGATAACCAGTTGTGACCGTTCAGGCCGAGGTCATTTAACAGGTGTTCAAAATCGTCCGGATGGTTTTTATGCAGATCCTCCCGGTATGGTATATATCCCAATGGGAAGTTTTAACATGGGACCATCAGATCAGGATATAGCATATTCGCAAAATGCTATCACCAAAACTGTGTCACTCCCTGCTTTCTATATGGATGAAACAGAAATTACCAACAACCAGTACAGGCAGTTTGTATACTGGGTAAGAGACTCTCTTGCTCACTTACTGCTGGCCGACATCGACGAGGATCATCTTATTTTGATGGATGATTTTGGGATGGACCTGGAACCCCCTCTTATTAACTGGCGTCAGCGCATTCGCTGGGACGGTGAAGAAGAAAGAGAAGTTTTAGAAGAACTTTTCCTGCCCGAGCATGAAAGATTCTTCAGAAGAAGAGAAATTGACAGCAGAAAACTTATATACAGGTATCATATCATTGACATCAATCGTGCTGCACGACGTGCAGAAAGAAATACCCCCCGTAACGAATTTGTAGTAGAATACGAAACGGCGGTATATCCTGATACCCTGGCCTGGATTCACGATTTCAGCTATGCATACAATGAGCCCATGACCCAGTATTATTTCTGGCACCCCACCTATGACCATTACCCTGTTGTGGGCGTGAATTGGCTTCAGGCACGTGCATTTACCATCTGGAGAACCAACTACCTTAACAACTACCTTTCCAACAGGGATCGTCCGTTTGCTCAGGAGTTCAGGCTTCCCACGGAAGCTGAATGGGAATATGCTGCCAGAGGTGGCCTCGATCTCAACCCATATCCATGGGGTGGTCCTTATACCCGAAACATGGATGGTTGTTTCCTTGCCAACTTTAAACCTTTGCGCGGCAACTATGTAGATGATGGAGGTTTTCAGACTGTCATTGTAGGACATTATCCTCCCAACGACTACGGATTATATGATATGGCAGGAAATGTTTCTGAATGGACAATTAATGCCTGGGATGAGTCGTTCTATATTTTCGGACACGACATGAACATGCACTATCATTATGAAGCTCAACCCGACGATCCTATCACCCTTAAGCGCAAAGCCATCAGGGGCGGATCATGGAAAGATGTCGGCTTTATGTTGCAGGTAAGCACCCGCACCTATGAATACCAGGATACAGCTAAATCCTATATCGGTTTCAGGTGTGTGCAGACTTACCCCGGCAGAGACAGGGGCGATGGAAACAGAGCATCTAATGTCTACTAACTTTTACGCATACAATTCTTTATTTTATTCAAATCATACACCTGAACGTTTATGAAATTTGCACAAACCAAAGCATTTAAAAATTTCATGTCCAAGCTCTATGGATGGGGAGCTGCACTGGTAATCATGGGAGCAATGTTTAAAATTCAGCACTACCCGGGAGCAGGAGTTATGCTGGTTGTCGGACTAAGTACAGAAGCCCTTATATTTTTCTTCTCTGCATTTGAAAAACCCCATGAAGAACCTGATTGGTCATTGGTTTATCCCGAACTGGGAGGCATTGAAGGAGATGATCAATCCAGTGGCCGAAGCAAAGACCACCTGATTCGTGGGGGTGGCGGCACAACCAATGTGCAAAGTGTCACTTTGTCTACCAACCTGGACAAAATGCTTGAAGAAGCCAATATTGGACCCGAATTGATTGAGAACCTCAGTGCAGGTCTTAAAAATCTCAGCGACAATGCTTCAAAACTTGCAGACATCTCCAATGCTGCCATAGCCACACAAGGCTATATACAGAATATGGAACATGCATCGCGGTCAGTGCTTGAGCTAAGTCAGTCTTACAAAAACACCAATGAGTACCTGAAGCATGACCTGAGCCTGGCAGAAGAGTATGCCGGAAGCCTCAAAAATGCAGTAGGTTCCATGAACCAGCTCAGCGATACCTACAAGGAAACATCAGAAAATGCTAAAGAGCAACTGAGTCTTTCCCGTCAATACAATGAGAGCATCAAAAATATTACCGGATACACCAATGATCTTGCTGCCAATTACAGCCATAGTTCGGAATTGCTGGTAAAAACTGTTGAAGCTTTAGAAAAATCAAGCTCTCATGGTGAAAAATACGCAGACCAAATGCAAAAAACAGCTCAGAATCTTGAAGCGCTCAACGCGGTTTATGAGTTGCAATTGCAAGCCAATGATGCACAATATCATGCATCGGCCAAAATCAAGGATGCGGTGGAAAACCTTGTTGAAAACATCAATGGCTCTGCCAGTGGCACCGTAGAATACAAGGATCAAATGGCTGCGCTTAATAAGAATATTGCTGCACTCAACAGTGTTTACGGAAACATGTTGACAGCAATGAACTTTAACGTATCCAGATAAATCACAATGACAATCTTACAATCACCAGCGTTGATTTAAGACATGCACATTTTAATAAACCTACAGCAATAGAATAATATGGCAGGAGGAAAACAAACCCCGCGGCAAAAAATGATAGGTATGATGTACCTCGTTTTAACAGCACTACTGGCATTAAATGTTTCAGTAGAGGTACTTGATGCTTTTGTTATGGTTGACCAGGGGTTACAGCAGACCAACAAGAACTTTGAACGCAACCTGGGGCTTCTTTATGATGCTTTTGAGGAGCAGAAAAAAGACAATCCAGCCAGGGTTGAAGATTATTACAACCGGGCGCAGGAAGTGGCAAGGATGTCAGATGAACTTGTCAAGTTCATTTTAGACTCCCGCAGTGAAATGATTGCCCTGGTCGATAAAATAGAAAAGGAGGAAGCTGACACCCTCAATCTACTGCAAATGAAGGCGAAGGACAACTACAGTCGTTCATCTACCTTCTGGATGATAACTCCTGTAGATGGAGGAACAGCAGCAACCACAGAACCTGGCGGACCCAATACAAGAGGTTACAAACTCCGGGAAATGATTGAAGAGTTTAAGACTGAACTTTCGGGACTTCTTCCAGCAGGATCAAGCATTCAGCTGGGATTGGATATCGAGGGTCCGTTTTATGATAAAAGTGGCAGGGAGGTCTCATGGCATGCGGCCATGTTTGACCGCCAGATTCCCGTCGCCGCTGCTACCAATATGAGCCGACTTGTTACAGAGGTCAGAAACGCACAGTTTGATGTAGTGCGGGCCCTCTACCAGGCCATTGGAGCAGGCACTTTTACTTTCGACATGGTTCAGGCAAAGGTAGTTCCCAGAAGCCAGATAGTGATCCAGGGAGACTCATACCAGGCAGAGGTTCTGGTTGCGGCATATGACTCCAAACAACAACCTGAAGTATTTGTAGGCGGTCGTCGGGTTGAGGGTGGCACCATAAGAATTCCTGCAACTGCAGAAGGTATTCAGAGATTTTCCGGTTTTGTAAGGGTAATGGGACCCGATGGCCCCGTAGAGCACCCGTTCTCAGATGAATTTGTTGTTCAAAGGCCTGCTGCTACAGTTAGTGCAGATGCCATGAACGTATTCTATATGGGTGTAGACAACCCGGTATCCATTTCGGTACCCGGAGTACCCACCGACATGATTGAACCCCGGATCAGTGGCGCAGGAAATCAACTCATTGCCCGTCCCAGAGGTGGTTATATTGTAAGGCTTAGCCAAAACCATAATGTCAATCAAAATGTTAGCATCACTGCATTTGCCCGCATAGAAGGACAGTTAAGAAATATGGGTGAAGCATCGTTCAGGGTGAGGGTCGTTCCCGACCCGGTTCCTGAAATTGCAGGACAAACCGAAGGTAGCATTGCCCGACAGATTCTCGCAGCCTCACCTATCATCCCAAGGATGAGAGATTTTGATTTCCAGATGGAATTTCGTATCACTTCATTTACTATGAACACTACTGTAGCAGGAGACTTCCAGGAGTGGAGAGCCACTTCCAATGTCCAGACACCGGAAATGACCAATGCTATAAACCGTGCCACCAGAGGACAAAGGTTTACCTTCCAGGATATCCGCGCCGTTGGCGACGATGGAAGAGAAAGAAGCTTGCCCCCAATGGTTTTCAGAATTCAATAAACAATAAAAATATCGGAGGTTTAATTATGACCAGATTTAAGCAATTTTTAGTTCTCTCTCTTACAGCTCTGCTGTTTGCAAATCCCCTGAGTGCCCAGGTACTGGAAGGTGGAACCCCAAGAGACGGCTTCTATGATAAAGTATGGATCGAAGAAAAAAGACCCATCCCCCTGGCTTATGTAAGAGAAGCTGATGTGCTTTGGGAAAAAAGAGTTTGGCAGGTTATCGACTTGAGAGAAAAAATCAACCTCCCTTTGTACTTTCCCAATATCACTATTGATGACAGACAAAGCCTGATGCAGGTACTCATTTCTTCCATCAATGAAGGTTCAATTCAGGCATTCCAGGATGATGAATTTACCCTCACCTTTACCCCGGAAGAAATCAGAAACCAGTATGCAAGGGAGGAAACCAGGACCCTTACGCGTCCCGAACCCCCATACGCTGAGTATGACACAACCTTCGTTATCCCTCTTAACCCCGAAGACGTAACCAAATACCGTATCAAGGAAAGCTGGTTTTTCGACAGCAAACGTTCTGTACTGGATGTTCGTATCATTGGCCTTTGCCCGGTGAGAGAAAGGGTTGATCCTGAAACTGGCGAAAGTCTGGGTGACCAGCCCCTGTTTTGGGTATATTTCCCTGAAGCAAGAAACGTACTTGTAAATGCAGAGGTCTTTAACCGTCGGAATGACGCACAACGGATGTCGTTCGATGACCTTTTCCTGCGCAGAATGTTTAACAGTTACATTTACAAAGAGTCAAATGTATATGACAGGCTCATCCAGGAGTACATAGAAAACGGACTGGACCAGTTGCTGGAAGCCGAAAAAATCAAAACAGATATTCGTAACTACGAATTGGATCTCTGGGAATATTAATACCTTTTCATACTAAATTTCTGAATCATAAAACAGGGTGGTCTTTTGCGAAACCACCCTGTTTTTTTTATGGGACTACACTACTATTGATGCTTTTGAAGTTGCGCTGACAGTCAAAGCATCTATTGCCGTCTGCTTTAGCTGCCAGTCAAAATCAGCCCACCAACATCCCAGGGCTTTAGCCCCATAGAACTACCTTGGATTTAGATTCTTTGAGTTGCGCTGACATAAAAAGCAGTGCTTTGCCCCA
>RECE01000118.1 GCA_007694165.1 Bacteroidota bacterium | reverse complement strand
TCCCCTTAATAGCAGCTCGTCCGGTGGCGACTTTAAGCTCGCCTCCGGACTAAAGCAAAGAGCAAAACATTAGCCCGGACGGGAACTTAGAGTCCCGACCGGGCAGGTGCAGTGTCATTGGCCGTGGTCTGACGACTTCCAGCTCGTCTGACCACTATTTTAGATTACAATGTTTTTCCGGGATACTCCTTCAATGCATGTTCAAGGCTGATCATGGCATTTTTAAGGTCATCCAGATTGAGTACATAGGAGATGCGCACTTCGTTTTTACCGGCTCCGGGGGTTGAGTAAAAACCGGTGGCAGGTGCCAGCATCACGGTCTGGTTTTCATGGTTGAAATCTTCCAGCAACCATTGACAGAAACGGTCAGCATCGTCAATAGGCAGCCTGGCAGTTACATAGAACGCTCCTTTGGGGTTGGGACACATCACCCCATCCATTTTGTTCATCATCTCAACAACAATATCGCGGCGCTTGCGGTACTCTTCAATTACCTCTGTAAAGTAGCTATCGGGGGTTTCCATGGCAGCCTCTGAGGCGATCTGACCCAGCGATGGAGGGCTCAGTCTTGCCTGGGCAAACTTCAGGGCAGTGGTCATTACTTCCTTATTGCGCGAGATCATCGCTCCGATGCGGACTCCACAGGCACTGTAGCGCTTGGAAACAGAGTCGAACAGCACCACGTTGTCTTCAATGCCTTTAAGGTTCATTACCGAATGGTGAACAGTGCCATCATAGCAAAATTCGCGGTATACTTCATCAGCAAATAGAAACAAATCGTATTTGATAACTATCTGGCGAAGCACTTCAAGCTCTTCCTCTGAGTAAAGATAACCGGTAGGATTGTTGGGATTGCAAACCATAATGGCTTTGGTGTTGGGTCCGATAGCCTTCTCAAAATCTGAGATGGGAGGCAGTGCAAAACCACTTTCGATGCTCGAAATAATGGGTTTTATCTTTACTCCGGCGCTGGTGGCAAAACCATTGTAATTGGCATAAAACGGCTCGGGAATAATGATTTCATCTCCGGGATTGAGACAGGTTTGCACGGCAAACAAAATGGCCTCTGAAGCTCCTGCCGCAACAATAATGTCGTCGGGAGTTACATCAATGTTGTGCTTTTTGTAATACTGGCACATCTTCTCGCGGTAGGACAGAATCCCTGCCGAATGGCTGTATTCAATCACCTTCACATCCAGGTTGTGCATGGCATCAATCATGGATTGGGGAGTGGGGATATCGGGTTGACCGATATTCAAATGAAACACTTTACGACCGGCCTTTTTGGCCTTTTCCGCATAAGGCACCAGCTTCCTGATAGGGCTCTCGGGCATCATGCGACCTTTATCTGATATCTTTGGCATAGCAATGCTTTTTTATAAGTTTTGATAGATTTAAAAGTTCGGCAAAGATTGCAAATATTTTCAGATTTACCTAACGATAAATTACGGTTCCGGCAGGGAAGCAAAGCCGAATGGGAGTGCTGCTGAATATCGTTTGCAGCAGAGAACAGGAAGATTTTTTTTCCGGCAAAAGTGCCCGGCAAAATTGCCAGATGCTTTTGGAATTAAAGCTGGCAAGATTTTATGGTAATATCTTCCCCTGCACTTTCAGCACGGTTACTGAACTTTGGGTATTGGCATGAATGGTAATATTT
This sequence comes from Bacteroidota bacterium, assembly GCA_007694165.1. Classification (GTDB taxonomy): domain Bacteria; phylum Bacteroidota; class Bacteroidia; order Bacteroidales; family UBA7960; genus SKVR01. Next base: position 6,268 of record RECE01000118.1, on the reverse strand, counting down.
CTGTTGAATGGGCCCGGCCTGGAAGAATCATACCGGATTTGAATCACCCCTTCGCCACCCGGTTCTATATCCCTGCGGGGCCAGGCGGGAACCGACAAGGCACAGCTTCCTCTTACATTGGCAATGCGCAAAATCTCCTGAGATTGATTTTTCACAACAATGCTTACACCGCATACAGCCCCTTGCTTCACTTCACCCAAATCAACAATTTTATCCTCTTGCGAAAAGACCAGTTCCCTTCCGTCAAAAACCAATTGGGGACCGCTTGCAGAGAGATCATGGCTCTGGAAAACAAACAACAAAAATGCAAAGAAAAAGACCGGATATGTTAAAAATGACATATTTATCAATTTAATGTTATTATTATATGTGTAATTAAACAGCTATTTAGTATTTTTCATCTTACTATTCTGAAAAAAACGCTGTAAGGTCAATGTATCAGGCAATAAAGGATCAAAATAATTTAACAAATTTTGCTTATGTTTGTATCCTGAGTTTAAGAAACCCAATACAAAGTGCAAAGAAAATGCTTTTTTTATAATCGCAGGATGATAACGAACTCCTGGCACCAATTATTTCAAGAACATGCTTTTCTGCCCTAAACTATATCTTTAGTATACACTCATGGAACACGATCTCAGAAAAGAAGCAGAAAGCTTGCTTGAAAGCAAATTCAACGAGGAGCAGTTAAAAAACAAAACAACACAAGAGCTTATTCATGAGCTCAAAGTGCACCAGATAGAGCTGGAACTGCAGAACGAAGAATTGCAGAAATCCCAGCAAGAGCTGGTAGCTTCCCAACAAAAGTATTTTGAATTGTTTGACCTGGCACCTGTTGCCTACCTGATGGTGGATGACCAAACCCGGATCCAGGATTTGAACCTTACGGCGGCCCATTTCCTGGGTGAGGAGAGGCTGAAACTGAAAAACCGGAGATTCGACAGCTTTATTCTCCCCGACCATCAGGACGATTTTTACCTCTTCTTCACCAACCTCTCCAAAGAAACCGACGAATCTACCCTTGAAAGCAGTATCCAAATCCAGGGGAAGTTGCATTACATCAGAATTGCCTGCAACATCAGCAAACCTTCTTCTGTTCAAAACCAATCTCTTATCCGGCTCACCCTAATCGATATCACTGCTGAGAAGCTTGCTGTAAAAGAACTGGAGCACGTAAAAGAAAGGCTGGAACTATCGCTGCTGGGCGGCAATGTTGCCTGGTGGGTTTGGGATTATCCATCCCAAACCGTTTACTTCGACAAAAGAAAGGCTGAGATGCTGGGATATGAGGATGGTCGTATGACACAGAATGTTTACGAAATCACCTCCATGATTCATCCCGATGATTATGCCACAACCATGCAACACATGCGCGACCACCTGGAAGGGAGAAAACCCAGGTACAGCCTGGAGTACCGCCTGAAAACCAAACAGGGTCAATACAAATGGTTTTACGACCAGGGAAGTGTTACCCAGTGGTCTGCTGACGGGCAACCGCTGAAACTGGCAGGTGTAGTAATAGACATTACAGAAAGGAAACTGGCCGAAATACAACACCTGGAAAGCGAAAAACGCTTCAGGCAGTTTGCAACCCTGCTGCCCCAGGTTATTTGCGAGCTTGATGGCGATTTTAACATCTTGTACGTCAATGATTACGGCAGGACCTTGTTTGGATTAAAGAAAAATCAGGGCAACAATCTTTTTGACTTTCTGGATGACCACAACAAAACGATTATCACCAAAACACTGGCAAAGAGAATGACTGACCCGGACAAAAAAGATCCGGGCATGCAGATTAAATTTAAAGATACGGAAGGTAATGAGGTTCATCTTTTTACCTATGCCAATTTTGAAACGGAAAACGGAAAGTTACATACCATCAGGGCCATTGGGATTGATCTCTCTGAGCGAATGAAAATGGAAGATCGGCTCAATGCCCTCAACGATGAGCTCAATGCTCAGAAGCTGCAACTGGAAAGCTTCAACCGGGAGCTGGAAGAAAAAGTAACCGGGGAGGTAGAAAAGAACAGGGTGAAAGATCACCTGATGTCGTTGCAGGCAAGGCAGGCAGCCATGGGCGAAATGGTAGGACATATTGCCCACCAGTGGAAACAACCCCTCAATACACTCAATCTCATCATCCTTGACCTTCAGGATGTATTTCGTTATGACGAGCTGACTGAGGATTACATGGACAAATCTGTTGCCAGTGCAAAGAAGGTGATTCAGCACATGACCCAAACCATCGATGATTTCAGAAACTTTTTCAAACCCCTGAAATCCATGACCCCTTTTGAGGTAAAAAAGCAGGTGGAAACAGCCCTCTCTTTCATCAGGGCTACGGTAGAAATCGCAGGCATCCGCCTGGAAAACAAAATTGATGAGGGGATTTGTGTCAAAGGATTTCCCAACGAATTCTCCCAGGTGGTCATCAACATTGTCAACAATGGCCGTGAAGCAATTATGGAAAGCAACCCCTCTGACCCGTTTATTGCCATTACCTCAGAGATTCATCAAAACAATATTCATTTATTTTTCACCAACAACGGAGGAGAAATTCCCGAAACCATTCTTGATAAAATATTCGAGCCCTATTTCTCTACCAGGGAAAAAACCCAGGGGACAGGAATTGGACTGTATCTGGCCCGCACCATCATCACCCAAAACATGAAAGGAGCGTTAAAGGTTAAAAATATTCACCAGGGGGTAAGGTTTGAAATTGTTTTGCCTTTGGAGAATTAATTCTAACTTAGATAATGAAAAGAAGCAATCTGTTTGTATGGGTTACCTCTTGTTAGTTTTATATTTGTTACAGCCTAAAATCACGCATTGCGTATGAGCATAATTGTTGTTCCTCTTAAGGTTCTCAAGAGGGTTTTCAAAAGCAGGCTAACATGGTTTATCATTGTCTCCTGGTTGGTTTTTATTTCACTGCTCATGCTCATAAGCATGGACATAATCCCTTTCCCCGAAAGTTGGGTAGCACGGAATATGCTGTATTTTGGAATTCTTTCCTCCGGAATTGCCGCTATTATCCTTTCCCGCTACAATATCTTTAATTATATTGAGAAAATTGATACCCAGAACCGTTTGCTGAAGCAAAGGGAGAGGATGCTCACCCGAATCAACAAAAAACTGCTCCGGCAATCCAACTTCCTCAACCTTGTTACCGACTCCTTCTCACACCCCTTTATTGTAGTGGATGCCCACAACTTTGAAATCCTGATGGCCAACAAAGCCTTTTATGAAGACCATAACCTGCCGGATGATTTTGATATACACAAAAAAAAATGCTTCGGGATATCCCACCATTATGACCACCCCTGCAATGACAAAGAACACCCCTGTCCTGTGGTGGAGGTAAAAAAGACCAACAAACCGGCAACAGCAATCCATACCCATAAAGATTTTAACGGAAACGACAAAATCGTGGAGGTAAATGCTTTTCCGGTTTTCGACGAAGCCACAGGCAAAGTAAAGCAGATCATCGAATACAATGTGGATATCACCCAGCGAATCAAAGAGCAAAAAATCCTGGCAGAGAAGGAAGAAAGATTGCGTACCATCATCAATACCTCCCCCGATGCCATCGCGATTACCCAGCTGGACGGCACCATTACTTTTGCGTCAGAAAAATCAGCACAGATGATGGGGATGGATAAACCTGCAGAGCTCATTGGCAAAAACGTTTTCGATTTCCTGCCTCCGGAAGATATTGAGAAAGCCCGGAATACCCTCAGAAACCTCATCCATGACAATGCTCCTTTTGAAAGACAGGAATTTAAAACCATCCGCAAAGACGGAAATGTCTTTTTCCAGGAAACCAATGCATCCCTGCTTTACGACAATCAAAAGCAGGCCTTTGCTGCCATTCTTATTACCAGAGACATTACCGACAGAAAAATTACCGAAGAACACCTTCTCAACCTCAACCAGCAGTTGCAGGAAAAAAGTGCACAACTCAGAGAGCTTAACAAATCGCTGGAAATAAAAATCAAGGAGGAGGTGGAAACCAGCAGAGAGAAAGACCGGATGCTCATTCTGCAATCACGTCAGGCAGCCATGGGCGAGATGATAGGCAACATTGCCCACCAGTGGCGACAACCCCTCAATACCATCAACCTGATAATCATGGATCTGCTGGAAGCTTTTAACCATGGTGAACTTGATGATGCCTATCTGCAGCATTCTTACAACGAAATCAACAAGGTGGTACAGGGAATGTCTCAGACCATTGATGACTTCAGGAATTTCTTTCATCCTAACAAGAAAAAAAGGGTGTTCGATGTAAATAGCATTGTCGAACAATCCTTATCCTTTACCAAACCCATGCTCAGGGCATACCATATTGAGACTTCATTCCACAAAAACGGTGAACTCTATACCACAGGCTACCCCAATGAACTCTTACAAACCCTCATAAACATCTTCAACAACGCAAAAGACGCCCTTGCACACAGCGACACCAAAAACAAAAAGATAAATATAAAAAGCTACCATACCAACAACAAAGCAGTTATTGAGATTCTTAACAACGGAAATCCCATTTCGCAGGAAAACCTTGAAAAGATTTTCGACCCCTACTATTCTACCAAGCCTGAAGGGCAGGGCACCGGACTGGGACTCTTCATTTCCAAAACCATCATTGAAAAAAATATGCATGGCAACCTGATGGCAACCAATACCGATAACGGAGTGTGCTTTATCATTGAACTGCAATCCACCCAAAATTAACTGCCATTGCAGGTTAAGCAACCCGCATCAAAACAAACTTAACTGAACCCCCGCACCCGCTGTGGATGTTACCAGCTTCCTTTTGATTTGCCTGGGATTGAGGGAATAATCTTTACCGGGGAGCTCCCGGCACACCAGAAAGTATTTTGCCCTGTTCAGGGCCACGCCCATCCTCTTCAGATGGGTAAAAGACACTGCACCAAACTTCCGTGTGCTCACAATCAATTTGGCAGATCGCACGCCAATACCGGGCACCCTGAGGATATGGTCATAGGGTGCTTTGTTGAGGTCTACAGGAAAGAAATGGGGGTTTCGCAATGCCCAGGCCAGCTTGGGGTCCATATCCAGGTCGAGCGATGGGTTGTGCTGATCCAGAATCTCATCGTGCTGAAACTCATAAAATCGCATCAGCCAGTCGGCCTGGTACAAACGGTGCTCGCGCACCAGGGGCGGTTGTGTGAGGGCAGGCAATCGCTGGTCGGAAGCATTCACGGGGATAAAACCTGAGTAGTACACCCTTTTGAGCTGCTGCACGTTGTACAATGATGATGCAAGCCTTAGAATATCCACATCCTGCTCCGGACTGGCCCCCACAATAAGCTGTGTGCTCTGCCCCGCAGGGACAAACCGGGGGGCTTTTTTCAGCGATTTTCGTTCATCCTTGTTGGCCACAATCCCTTTCTGGATATGATTCATGGGGGTAAGCACGCTGCCAAAGTTCTTTTCGGGGGCCAGCAACTGCAGTTGCTCATCAGAAGGGATTTCAATATTCACGCTGAGCCGGTCGGCATAGAGCCCCGCTTCGGCTATCAACTCATCGGAAGCACCGGGAATGGCTTTCAGGTGGATATACCCGTTAAAAGCGTGCTCATTTCGCAGGGTGCGGGCCACAGCCACCAGGCGCTCCATGGTATAATCCGCACTTACCATGACTCCACTGCTGAGAAACAACCCTTCGATATAATTGCGCCGGTAAAAGTTGATGGTAAGCTCCACAATCTCCTCCACCTTAAAAGCTGTGCGCGGCAATTCGTTGGTTCTGCGGTTGACACAATAGGCACAGTCGTAAATACAGATGTTGGTAAACAGGATTTTCAGCAGCGAGATGCACCGTCCGTCCGGAGTAAAGGAATGGCAAATGCCCGAGCGGGCTGCATTGCCCAGCCCACCCTCTTTGGCCGGCCGGTTGCTGCCACTGGAGGAGCACGACACGTCGTAACGCGCCGCATCGGCAAGAATCTCTATTTTTTTCAGCAGTGTTTCTTTCACAAACGAAGCATTAAAATGACCATGACAGCAAAAAATGATGGTAAGACCAACAAAATCTCACTTATTAAGATAAGGAAAAAAGATAAAAACATGACAATCCAAACAAAATTTCATCCTCTGTGGGATTTTTTTACCAAAACAAATGTCACATATAACACTGATTTTCAAAACCCCTGCAAACAAAGGGGTGACAGGGCATAAATTATTTTCAAAAAAAGAGAATATTTCTTTGCAGGATTAAAAAACTCACTTATCTTTGCAACGC
>RECE01000248.1 GCA_007694165.1 Bacteroidota bacterium | reverse complement strand
TAAAATGAAAACCCCTGCTTTTTAAGGATTTTTAGCAGGGGTTTGTTCTGTTTAATCTATTAAATGGGTTGAAAGGTGTTTTTCCTTATGGTTATTCCAGGATAAACTCGACGGGCAGAATAAATCTTACATCTACCGGCTCACCGCCTTGCCTGCCGGGTATCCAAGGTGGCATATAGCTTACCAGTCTCAATGCTTCAGGATAGAGTACAGGGTGGTCTCCTTTGTGAATAGCTATTTGTTCTATTTTCCCATCTTTGCGGATGATAAATTCAACCATAACAGTGCCTTGTATTCCATCCTTTTTTGCCTCAGCAGGATATCGCATGTTGTTGCTCAACCATGCTCTGAAGGAGCCTTCAGAGAATTCCGGTAACACTTCCACACTTGCGGCAAAGGGCATTTGTCCGTAATCGGGATCATCTTTAATGGTTTCTTCCAGCTTCAGGGTTTTGGGATCCTTCTCTCCGGCTTTCCTTGTAGTGATATAAAGTACCCCATCCTTTGTCCTGGCTCTTTCTCCAAACATATCAATGGCTTTGTCGCCACGGTATACGTCGATGCTGACCAGGTCGGAGGGATTAAATTCGCTAAGTATATCATAGGGTGTTTCTCTTCCATCTACAAATAGAAGTATGTTATTGCGGTTTATTTTGCCATCGGAATCTGAGGAAGGTTCTCTATCTCTATCAGGTGTCGAAACCATTACCAAAGGCATTGTGTAGTCTTTTTTAAGTCGTATTTCCAGGGGCTGGTCGAAGATCGGTTTTGCCTCAAACTTTTCATGGCCGGTGAAAGAGGTAAGAAGAGTCTGTCTTGGGCTTATGTTTTCCAGGATAAAGTTTCCTTCCATTCCGGTTATGTAAACCTGCCCAGTTTCCTTTACCCGGACTACCGCACCAGCCAAAGGTTTTCCTTCATGGTCTTTCACTGTTCCTTTCACGGTACCCGTGGATTGATTTTCGGAATCATCCATTATTTCTTGTGCCGGTGTTATCTGTCCGGAAGTATTATCGGGAGCAGAAAGGTTTTTGTTGTGGAGGTCTGACGGTTCTTCCTCCCAGGTAATGAATATGTGCAGGTCAGAAGAAAGGAGAGGACGATGAAAAAATACAGAAGCAACATCATCGGTAGTATAAGGTGACAAATCAGATTTTAAAGCCATTGTGTGGCCATCTTTCATATGGAGGGTGATATTTTGGTTTTGGTATTCGTCGCTGAATTTTACTTCACCAAATAAGGATGCCTCCATGCGAATTACTTTGCGTTCTGTTGATTCTTCTTTTGAAGTCGTTGCTGAAGTTTCTGCCGGCTTCTGTTCACCTGAAAAATCAGTTGTGTAATGATCGGCCTTTAGAAGTTCAGATTCACTGATCTTTTCTGTATTGATGGAATACACTGACAGTGCGGCGAGTGTGATAAGAATAAAAGCGAGGCTTACCACTCGCGAGATGGGGTTTTGAGGTTTGTTTTCCATGATGTTTTTGATTCGGTTCATGATTTGGTTTTGGTTGGGTTTTATTGTCAATACAGGATTTGTAAGGGAGAGCTTAATTTCTTCCAGTTTGAGCAATGTTTGTGCATACCGGAATTTCTGGTTTTTCATTTTAATGACCACTTTATCGCAGCACAATTCCCTGGTCAGTTCTGCCTGCCTGCTAAAGAAATAGCAGAAGGGGTTGAAGAACAGAATGGTTTGAACTGTGCTCTGAAGAATTTTCAACAAGTAGTCGTGTCTTTTGATATGTGCCAACTCGTGCAAAATGATCAATTCAATCTCTTCATGGCTCAGTTGGGTAATGGCTGAAACAGGGAAAAGAATTACAGGTTTGATATATCCGAAACAAACCGGACTTTTGATGCGGGAGGAAAGGAAAAGATTCACTTTTTTGCTAATGTTTGTCTTTTCTGCACAGACAAGGTATATCTCATGAATATAATCCGGGATTTTTTCCAGCCCCTTCATCCGGAGCAAGCGAATGTTGTAAAATGCTGCCATAAACCGAATGACAAAAAACAACAGTCCCATTACATACATTAATGCGATGTAGGGGAGAAGGGCTTGGTAGTTTCGGCTTTCCACCTGCATGTATGTGGTGGTGGAAGCAATTTCCGCTGCTACCGCTACTGATCCTGCAGGAATTGTTTCTTCCTGTGGTGATGGCATAGGATTGACGTTGATACCACCAATCAATGAATATGTAAACCCGGCCAGCATAAGTGTAAGTGCTGCCATGGAAATCCAGTGGGCCACTTCAGGTTTCCTTTTGCCGAAGAGAAAGATCAATGGTGCGGCTATGAAGAACAGGATGAGCCCCTGGAGCATCGAACTTACCAGGGCATTGCCCAGGGCAAGGATCACCGGATGGGTTAAAATGTTTGTCATGGGTTTTGTTTTTGGTTTTGTTCCCGAAGACTATTGCTCTTTTTCCTCCTGTGTTTCAACTTCTTTCATTATTTTCTCAAAATCAATTTCTCTTAATGCTTCCTGGATGACAGGCCCAATGACTTCCATGGACTTTCCCACTTCCTCCATGATGGAATTCAGTTCTCGCCCCATCTCACTCCAGTCAAACTTTTCCATTTCTTTAAAAGCCTTCCGGAGTTCTACAGATACTTGCCGCATTTCATTCTGAAACTCTTCATCAGACAAAACGGCACCCACTTCCTTAATCGCATTTTTTACTTCATCCCGCGCCTGGCGCATTTCGGCTCTGAATTCTTCGTTGTTAATTTCTGCCATTGCTTTTCGGACTTCTTCCCGGGCTTCCTGCATCTCTTTTTTGAATTCTTCCGATTGGAATTCTGCACGCACTTCCTCCATGGCCTCGCGTACCGCAATCTGAGCCTCACGGATAGCCTGTCTCACTTCTTCCCTGTCTTCTTCAGAGAGTTCTGACCAGGCAACAGAGTTGCCATTCTCCAGTACTATCCTGCTGGGTTCTTTGTCGGGGGGTGTTGGTATCCTTTGCTCTGCCTTTGTCTCTGCCTGGGCCAGGGTTAAGGGTTGGGGATCTGTTTCAAAAATGTTGGTGTCGTCGGGTGCATTGTATCGTAACACAGCGGCAGGATTGATCCATGCCAGTGAAATGGCAGCTACTGCAATTACCAGCATGGCTGCGAATTTTTGTCCTGATTTGAATTTTCTTGTTTTCATGGTCATGATATTTTTGATTCGGTAAAATAATGAACTGGAAGATGATGTGGCCGCCAGGGCTGTTTGGGTATTGAGGTTGCGTTTTTCTTCAAGCGAGATAAGTGTTTGTGCATATTTCAACGGATTGTTTGTTTCCCGCACCACCCACTCATCAACTTTATTCTCTCTCTGACTGCGCAGGGTTTGAGATATCCACCATGTGGCAGGATGATAGAAAAACAGTATCTCTAAAATGTACTGAAAGGCATTGATATAATGGTCCTTGCAGCGTATGTGATACAATTCGTGCAGCAAAATATTTTCCACTTCCTCAATGGTTAGTGAAGAGGATACAGCCAGGGGAAACAGCACCACCGGCTTGAAAAATCCCACTACCACCGGAACTGATACCCCGGGAGAAAGCCATATTTTTACTTTTTCAGGAATCCGTGTTTTGCTCCTTGCTGACCGTATGGCTTCTGCCCATTTGTCGGGCAATGGGTTGATATTGTGTCTTTTCAATTTGTAAACACGGCTGTAGCTTATTACAAACCACAGGGAGATTATGGCAACCCCTGCAATATATAGCCACGCAATCTGAGAAGTATAGGCATCAAGAAATTTGCTGATGATGCTACTCTCCTTTTGCAGCAGGTACCATGACCCGGCACTTTCCAGAGGATGCAGGGGGGATTCGTCAAACTCCAGAAACGCAATGCGTTGCACTTTGCTGTAAATGTTGTACTGACGGAAGAATGTTATCAGAAACACAACCGGTATGATCAAAAGGGCAAAAATGCTCAGGTTCTGCCTGATGGCTGCAGGTGCTTTACGGGCGAACAATAACGATATCCGCCAAAGCAATGCAATCAAAAGAATCTGCCACAATGAATGGGCTATGCTCCATGCCAGTGCGCTGATAAAAGGATCGGGTATGTATTCTATCATTCTCATGATTATTCCTGTTCAAATTGTTTCAGGTAATTTTGTATCTCAATAATCTCCTCTTTTGACAACTCTTTTCGTGACAAAGCACCCATTACCAGGTTGCTTTCTGAACCCTTGAAAAGGCCGTTGAGCATTTTGTTGAGCACACTCTCCTGTGTTTTTTCCCTGCTCAGCAAGGGGCGGTATACATGGGTACGGGTATCTGTGTCACGCTCCAGCAAGCCCTTGTCTGTCATGTTTTGCATGGTCTTCAGGGTAGTGGTGTAGCCGGTGTCTTTCACTGCTTCCATTACTTCATGCACCTCGCGAACTGTTGCCTGCTCCTTTTCCCAGAGTATTTGCAGGATTTCCATTTCACTTTCGGTGGGATGATATTTTTTGCTTTTTGCCATAGTACGATAAATTTCGTATCAAATGTAATACGAAAAAAATCGTAATGCAAGTTTTGGTTGGAATTCGAGTTTTAAAAAATGTTAATTGGTGGGATTGTCTGTGCTATATGTTTTATTATCAGTTGATTTAATTTTTTGGGAAAACGAAGCCCGTATGGGTTTGTGTTCCGAACGGCAGGCAGAATAAGGACGAATGGTGGAAAAAAATATTTAATACAAAAGAGACAGGAGAATTGGATTGATTATGAAGGAAAACAGGATTAAAGCGTTTTCCCTCCGGGGGCTATCTACGGGTAATACACATACTGGTAGCCCAAAGCTTCCAGGCGTTTTTTGGTGAGAAGTTCAATTTGGTTTTCGGTGAGATGGGTCATGCTGAATAAAATTTATCATCCGGCCAGTTTGCCGGATTGTTGATAATATATTTTACAATTCGCTGATAACTTTCATCGTTGCGGATGATATGGTCGTGATATCGTGCCTGCCATGCAAACAAAGGATTAATTTTTCGGGATTCAAATGTTACTCTGCCCTTATACCAGCGGATGATACGTCCTAATCCATCGGACAGCATTGGATTTTGTTTTCCGGTAATTCCACCGGGTTGTTTTTTTGGTGGAATGGATGGTGCGGATTGATTGGGGTTGTTGGCATTTACGGATTCGTTCGGGGCGTTGGGGTCGTTGGGAACGATCGGTACGTTGGGGTTGATCGGTACGTTGGGGTCGATCGGTACGTTGGTTTGTAGAGACGCGATTAATCGCGTCTCTACATCGCGACCATCCCCGCCATCTCGCCCATCCCCGCCATCGCGCCCATCGTCACCACCACCAACCGTCCCACCAACATCCAAACCGGATTCCGGTTTTTGAATTTGGGTTTTGTTGATGATTATAATTCCATGCAAATGATTAGGCATGATAACGAAAACATCCAGTGTAACAAACGGGAAATTGTTGGGAATTTCAAGCCAGCAATCCATTGCAATTTGCCCGATGGCTGACCATTGCATTTCACCATCCCGGATATGGCCATAATAATGGTTTTTCAGGCTATCTGCATTGATGGTGACAAAATAGGCCGCATCATTGCTATAATCCCACCACTGCGCGCGTGATGAAGGTATGCGGTATCTATCCTTGAATTTGTCGGCCATGGGTTTTCACTATTTTGCGTTTGAACAACAGCTTACCCAGATTCCAGTACACACCTATTGCAGCGGCATTTACCTGCCGGGCAATGTTTGTTCTTGCCGTTCTGATTTCTTCAACAGCTTCCTTTAGTATGTCTTTGTAATCTTTATCCAGCTCCATTGTCTCTGAATGGTATCATCAAAAGTTTATTCCAATAATTCTGTTGAAACTTTATTTTTCTTTCCGGCTTCCTTCATCAACAGCTTATTCATGTTTAAAATAATCTGTTCATTCAGATGTTTATAAGAATGGCATTTCGGTTTCTCAACCTAAAAGGTTAGCCAGGTGCTCCAAAAATAAACAATAATCCAAACAAACCTATATTATTTTGCGATTTCCGACGTTTTTTGTCTGTTGGAAAAGAAAGTGCTTTGAGTTCCACTACATTATCTCTTCAAACCCCACAAAAATCACCCCCACCTTACTTTTGCACAATTCAGAACAAAATAAGAACCGCTATAACCTGATGTTTACTATTTTTGCACCATGATAGAGCTGCAAAACATTGGTCTGGCCATCGAGGGTAAAGTCCTGTTTGATGATTTAAGCGTTGAAGTGCCGGCAGGTTGGCGGTTGCTTGTAAGGGGGCCGTCCGGAACCGGCTGTTTTCTTGCAAGCACTAATTACGATAGGTTGGACTTGTATGTGCCCTGCCATTATCCATAACATTGATAACGGCATTCTTACAAACGTAATTTAATTGATGTTAAATCCGGAATAAAAGAGCACCATTTTTAGGTGTTTTTCATTTTTTAAGTTATATTTGTATTGTCCTGTTTTAGCGAAGCCCTGCGTACCACGTGGGAGGTTAGTAGCGAAAAACGGGATTTTTTATTTGTATCTGCTCTCATCAACTGTAAATTCTTTGGGCGTAAATTTCCAATGCCTGTAGGGAAGAGTCCAGATTTTTTCCCGTGGAAATTTTCCGGTGGTTGTACCTATGTTAAACCTGGGATAAATTCTGGTGATGTGCTTATAAATATGTTTATACAGTTTTTCTTTTGCAATCGTTCTGTTTCCCCGGTTTCTTTGGCCGGGCGGTTTTACCCTGTGAAGATCATTTAATCGAAATGCCATTGCTCCCAGTACGATATCTACAAGTTGTAGTATTACATGATTGTGTGAATCTATTTCAACAATATCCGACCTCCGGATTTTTAGTTTTGCATTGGAAAAAGATTGAAGTGACTGGAGACCAAAGATATAATTAAGGAATTGCTCGTTCTTGATTTTGTTGTCGGGCAGTTTATCAAAAAAAAGCCTTAAATAAACATCCTCTTCAGCCGTTGAGTGAACCAATCCAAAAGCATATTTTATGAACTGATAATATAACAAATGAAACCCTTTGTCCTTTTGTTCTTTTGACAGGTTTGAGGGTACTTGTGCCGTTTGACGAAACATTATACGTACTTTGACCCTTTCTTCTTCAATGAACTCAAAAAAGGTGGAAATCATTTCTTTATATTTTTCCAGATAGTTAGCAGTTACCTTTGTCCATTTTATCTCTTGGTGCAGATTTAATTCTTCTTTTTTTTGCAGCAAAGTCTGGTTTACATGAAAATAATCTGATGATTTTACCAGGGCACCTCCGTAAAAGTCAGAGAAATATCTGCCGTTGCTTATGGATTCGTCGCAGTAAATGAAATATTCCATGAGTTTTTACGGGTAAAAGGTTTGTCAAGCTGTCCATAAATAAACAATAAATAATTCAAGCCTATGTGTTTTTGCGATTTACGACGTTTTAAGTTTGTTTTAAGTGGCACAACATGCCAGGTAAATCCAGGCAGAGGAATCCTTTAGAAACAAAACAAAAATAACTCGTCCTAATTTATATTCTCTCCACTCAGTCATATCTCTCCTCCCTCTCTAAGAGTAGTACTTCTGTTCCATTATCGTCGAGCTGAAACTCGCCATCGTAATACATGTTTTCTGGCAAGTGTATTACCTTTTTTACATACGGATGATAAAAATTTTCGTAGCCATTTTCGTAGCCGCTTACCACCACCGGCATATCCACGGGGAATTGTTGCAGAATCTTTATAAGTTCGCCAACGGTGAAGTTGTAGATGTTTTTATTTCTCATGGGTTGTAAGCTTTAAAAGTCGGCTGAACATGATTTTTATTACCCTATATTTGAATTGTCGCAAAATTTGCGACAGTTGTTTCTTTTCAGCATTATTTTTTTCAAAGCCCAAAAATAAAAAATCCCCACCACAAATCCTGACTATACTTTTGCACAATTCAGAACAAAATAAGAAC
>RECE01000119.1 GCA_007694165.1 Bacteroidota bacterium | reverse complement strand
TGTCTTTGTGCTTTTCACGGGTTTCGACATCAAGCTTCTCAAAGCCTGAAAGGAAATTTACCAGGACGCCGTCCATGTCGAAGTAGAGAATTTTTTTCATGTGTTTTATAATTGTTAATGAGTAATTGTTAATTGTTAATTGTTAATTGCCAATGGATAACGATTGCCTTATCATCCAATAAATGCCAATGACCAATAGCCTATAGGCCACTGAGGCTTTATTGCGCTTCCGGGTTTTACTTCTTTTCTGCAGGATTGTTCTTTTTTTCTTTGGCCAGTTCCTTGAGCTCATTCATCTCCTGTTCTAAAAGCTGTAAAAACGCCTTGTCAGAAAGGCCGGGAAATTTCTCTTCCATCAGTTTAGCGAGTTCTTCATCAGACATGGCTGATTCTTCTGTTTTATTGCTATCAAGTTCTTTGAGAAAACGTTTAAAGTCTGCATCGGTCTTCCGTTGTTCAGCATTCACCAATGCAACTCCCACGTCAGTATGGATATTAAGATACAACAACCTGTCAATAGCAGATTCAAGCTTATCTTCTATTAAATCTACAGATTCTTTCAGCAATGTAGTACACACATCAATTCCCTCCGTTTCTTCTTTTGCAAGCGCCAGGTTTTTGAGACAATACGCCTTGAAATAATTCAATCCTGACAAATCAGGTTCTATTTCCAACACCGTGTTCAATACTTCCAGTTCTTGAGTGAGCGATTCGATGGTTCGGGGCAATGGATTTTCTTTATCTGTAAGCAAGGGTTTAACAGCAAGAAGCAATCTTGCAGCATTTCTGTAATTGCGTTGTTCTGCATCTTTTTGCAGCGTATGGGTAAAAAAGCGCAAAGCAGCATCTAACTTTTTGGCTGCTATAGCTGCATCTCCATTTTTGTGCAGCCGCCTGACAGAAAAAGCTGCCAGTTTTGCCAGATCATCAGCAAAAAAATAGTTCTGAGGATTTTTCTCCATAAAGCCGCGCAACCATTCCTCCTGTTCAGAGCAAAATTCAGACAAAGTACTATTCATGTCAGCTGTTGCCGAATCCAGCTCCTTACCGCCCGTAAGCGCGCCCAAAGTAGTTTTGTAAAGCCTTGCCGCTTCCTTATCGTCGGGATACTGAAAAATCAGGTGCTGGTTATTCACATGGGCAATGCGCATGTAAAACACAGCCTTTTCCATATCTTTTTTATCAGCCCATTGGGTTGCTGCATTTATAAGAAACTCACCCCATCTTACACTGCTGTTTTTTTCTGAGTGAAGCAACAAAGCATTATTCCAGGCGGGGAAAAGGATTTCGGCCTCATCTGTTTCCATATAGCCTAAAAACGCCACGGTCTCCTCAGCCATTGATGTATCCGTATTCTCTTTTGCAAAAGTTTTTGCCAGCAAATCAGCAAACAGGTCGGAATTACTGTTGAAGATTTCTTTTTTATACCACGCAGGTATTGTGTTTTTCTTTATCATACAAGCATCTTTATTATTGTTTTACAATACATTAAATCATTCAAATCATAAAATAGCGGCAATGAATTCCCATTTCCCGGGCATGCATACAAACATAGTCGCATTAATAATTCTATTTGCAGGTGTTTCACGGTTTTTTACAGGTAATTTCTTCCTTTTCCTGCTTCGTCTTTTGCGCGCTGTTCTTAAAACCTATGGCGGTAAGGGCCGTTTGCTGCAGATTTTCGCTGCGGCAGTACTTTGCAATGGTGTCCATACTCGCTGCAGTGCCATGGAGCACATCGTGGGTTTCGCACTTGCGCACAATGTTGTCGATTTGTCCTCCGGTAAAGTCAAACTCACCGGCCAGTGCTGCGCATTCCCCGGCCGACAAAACAGGCAACTTGTTTTCCCATATACGGGCTTTCACCGCTGTGCCGGGCTTGTCAAATTCTACTTTGAACAGAAACCGCCGGTCAAATGCCTTGTCCATATTGCTCATGAGGTTGGTGGTGGCCATAAAGATCCCTTCAAAGTTTTCCAGTTCATCGAGGATAATATTCTGGATGGCATTCTCGGTTTGCGCCACATTGGAGCTGGCCGAATCCTTCCTTTTGGAGATAATGGCATCGGCCTCGTTAAAGAGCAGGATGGGCATGCGCTTGCACTGGGAGGCATAAGCCCTGTAGTCGGTGAAAACCCGTTTGATAACTTTTTCACTCTCTCCAAACCACATGGATTTGGTCTGACTGATATCCACCTTGTAGATTTCACGTCCCGATTTACGGGCCATCTGAAATACACTTTCGGTTTTTCCCGTGCCGGGATACCCAAAGAACAAAGCAGTAAGCCCCTGAGGCAGGTTTTTCTTTTTCATGCGGCTTTGCAGCTTTTTGAAGTTTTTCTCCATCAGCATGGATTGCAGCATTCCCAGCTCTTCTGCTTCACGTTTGTTAAAATACAATTCTTTGGCAGGTACAGACTTGGGGTCAAGAAACTTTTTGTTCTTCTCGTGTTTTTGTTCAAGGTGCAAACCCATGTCCACAAGCACTTTGCGGCCTGCATCCGCCAGCTCTATCTCCGCTTCATTGAGAAAACGGCTCTGCTTGAGGCTGACCCAGCCCAGGGTTTGCAGTACATTGGCTTCCTTAAGAAAATCCTGCAGGTACTTCACCCGCTTGCCTGCCCTCTTTTTCAATACATCCCTTATGGCACTTTCCACCTCCAGCGATTGAAAACCATTCAACACCTCCCAGCTAAGTTTGAAAAAAACATACGCATCCAGGTTTTCTATTTTGCACCTTTTCATCTGCTGGATGACAGAGAAATGGTCGTTGTTCTTTAACAATGTATTCAGTCCTTCATTAAAAATACTTGCGGAAATTTCGCCATCCGACAGCGCATCTTCCATATCCACAATCCTTTCCAGGAGTGTCACGAAGCAATCCACCCGGGGAGTGTCGGGCTCGGGCATGGAATTGTTTTCCAGAACAGCCTGCTCTACTTTGGGGCTAAGAAATAACTCATCCTTGCTCAGGCTTGAGTTTTCTCTTCGTCTGCCGGCGCTTCTCACCACGATCCCGCGTTTTACCAAATCTTCCAGTTCGCTGCTGTATTCCAGCACGCGCATGGGGTTGCAGTTCAGATGGCGGGTGATTCGCTGAATGGTGGCCGAAGACTGGTTGTAGTTCAGCACAAAAATATGGGCAATCAGAAATGCCTGGATGGTTTCCACGCCAAAATAGCCGGCCGTCAGGGCTAACTCGTCGCTGAGCTCAGCCCAGAGACTTTCATTGAGTTTGCTTTCTTCCGAAGTTTCGAAAATTTGCCCCATGGCACGCAAAAGGGGGATTTTGTTGGTTTCTTCCATAGTATAAGGTTTTATGTTTTACAAAATGTGGTTGCAGGAAAAAAATCGAAGAGACCCCTTGGAGAAGTAACTGGTTGAAACAACCCCGGGGAGGAGGCAGACTGTGCTGTATTGAATTCTTGTGCAAAGATAGGGGGATGGTGCGTCAACTTGTGTCGCAGCCAAAAAGGGTCGTGTTTTTTTTGTTGAAATTATGCAGGAAAGAATACCACCAACTCGTCAGACGACTCTAAGTCGTCAGACGAGTAATTGATAAATAAGCGATACATATTCCTGCCCGGTTGAATCGGAGTAAACAGCCTGATTTTCCTCCCTCAGCATCAACCCCCGCTGAGCATGGCATCCAGTGCCCTTATCTTTTCTGCTTTGGGCTTGTTGAAATAGATTCCGGTGTCTTTTCCCTGGCGTATGCCGCGCAGGTAGAGGTAGATAACCCCGCCAAAATCCCTGTCGTAGTCGAAATCCGGCAGACGGCTTTCCAGCCAGCGCTTTACGGCAATGGTGTATATTGTGTATTGCAGGGTGTAATTGCTGGCTTTCATAGCTTCACGCAGGGCTTGCGGGCTGTAATCTTCCGGGGTGCTGCCCAGGTAGTTGGATTTCCAGTCGAGGATGTAGTATTTGTTGTTGTGCTGGAAGAGCAGGTCTACAAAGCCGGTCATCAGCCCTTGCATGCTGGCAGGACCACTCAGGTCAGCCTCTTCGCCCAGGATATCGTCAATATCTGTTTTTTTCACCGTGTTTTTCACCGAAAAAACAAACTCCAGCTCGGGAAGCACTTTATTGTGAGAAATATTCCTGAGCTGCAGGGAATCACCATGGGTTTGAATTTCGACATTCATGGTATGTTCCACCAGAGTTCTGAAGTATGGCATATACTCTTGGGTAAGCAATTGGGTATAGATGCCTGCAGCATCTTCAAGAGTTTTTGGCCATGTATCCGGTTTATCAAAATGCAGACGCTCAAAAATATTGTGGAGAGCATTGCCTGGGGTAGCACCCCTGGGGAGTTGCTGAAAAATAAAATTGTCGTAAGAACCATCAATTTCGATTGCCTCAAAAGGGGTAGAATGGCTCAATGAGTTAAGCCCGCTAAAGCTATGAATACCGAATGTGGGTTTTATGTCTTCATAAGTAATGTTCAGCTTGCCTGAAACACAGATTTTACGTCCCTCTTCTGCGGGGGTATACTTTCCATGTTCAGCCTTAAATTTTCCTCCTGAGAAATTTTTGACTTCAATCAAATCAGTTGGTCCACCTTTAACCTGATTAAAAAGATAATCAAAAGATGACTCACGAGTGTTGTTTTTATATGTTTTTGGAATAAAGGAAATATAACACTTATACTTCGCCCGTGTTAATGCCACATAAATCAGGCGTCGGTTTTCCTGTTCCTTTTCCAAATCAAACAGAGTCCTGTCTGACTCTGTCAGGTCAGGATAGTTTAGGGTAAAATAATAGACACCATTTTTTTTGAAAGAGTTGATTTTGTTCCTTTCAATAAATTTGAATTTGGGAATCATACAAAGACCTGGTGCAAATACGATATTGTATTGCAGCCCTTTTGCTTTATGAATAGTAGATATTTGCACGGCATCATCGTCACTTTCTATACGCTGCTGATATTCCTCATTGTCATTATCCCTGTTACGTTGCATCCACACCAATAGTTCATCGGGAGGCAGCTTCCCTTTTTTTTCTATCCTGTGCAATACCTCCGTTATCTGGTTAATATTGGTAAGAACGCGCTGCCCCTGCAAATCTTCCATACATTTCGCTCGTATACCGTAAACATCCAGAAATCGGGCAACCATATTGAATATCCCTTCCTTAAACAATATATCTCTGAGTGAAGCGAAGACGTCGATGTGTTCCTTTTCATCAAGCTCATTGAATGTATCAAAGCTAAATCCGTACCATTTGTAGTACAATGCGCGGTTGATGGCTCCAAGGCGAGGGTTAAGTACTGCATGAATAAGATAGCGGATCTGGCTGGCCTCATCAGACGCAAGCACCTTGGTGTCATCGCGCTGCAATGAGTTGATGTTATATTTTGCGAGTTCCTGCTTGATGGCAACACCTTCAGCTTTGGTTCTTACCAGCACTCCGATATCTCCGGGTAGTATTTTTTTTCTGTCTTTTTCAAAATTCACATCGACATTCAGCAGATTGAAAATCTCCTGTGCCACCGCAGCATTACTGGTATTTTCATCATCGGCATCAAATTCCCAGATGGTAACAGGCGGCACGACCCGCCCTTCTATTTTCATTTCTTCCTTGTCAGGCTTGCCGGGTTTTACTGTTTCAAAAAGTATTTTATCATCCAGAAACATGTTATATCCGCCGCCAGGATTCATCAGTTTTTCCATAGCTGCCAGCATACGGGGAGTGGAACGGAAGTTTTTTCCCAGTTTCAGCACCCTCTCACCCACACTATCCTTTGCAGCTTTATAGGTATCCAGGTCGGCACCCCGCCAGCCATAAATACTTTGCTTGGGATCGCCGATATAAAAAAGAATTTTCCCACTGAAAACCTTGTTGAATATTTCATACTGGTATTTGTCAGTGTCCTGAAATTCATCTATAAAAACCGCTTCGTACTTCTGCCTGAGCTTTTCCCTGAACTGCGGTTTATCTAAGGCTTTATGGATGGTTTTGATTTGATCATCATAGGAAATAAGGCCCATTTTACTCTTCTTTTCCTGAACAATCTGTGCCGACTTTGTAAAAAAATGAAGATAAACCAATGTAGCATCCAATGCAGATTCTGCATATTCTCTTCCAAATGGCTCATATATGAAGGTTAGTTTAACTGCATGCGTACCTGGTGGTTTTTTACAACATTCATTGACAAAAACCGGCAAAAATTCTTCCGCTGATTCTCTTTTTTTTGCCAAATTGGTCGTACCATTTATCTTTGCTTTTTTTATTTGCTCAAAGTTATCCTCAATGGCTTTTTTCAGTTTAATGTAATTTTCTCTTTCCTTCTTTAGCCTCACTTCAAATTCAAAAACTTTTTCATCAGTATCAGCATACTCCATCCCCTGCAAATACTTTCTGAGCATTTCAGGTAATTTGTCAAGTTTAATTTTCCCGGAAACCTCCAGAAACTGTTCATAATCCATCACATTGAGTACTTCTCTCACAAACTTGTCCTTAGCGTTTACCAGCAATGCCGAATCATCGGAAATCACCTCATAATCGAAAGACTGGTTGGTTTCAAAGGTGAACTCATCAATGGTTTGCTGACAGAAACTGTGTATGGTCATTACAGACAGTTTATCGAGGGACTGAACAGCCTGTTTCAGGGTATCTTTTCGGGTCTTTGCATTCGCATTATCTACCACTTGCTGTATATCGGCATCATCATCCATGTTAACAGGCTGTCCTGCAGCATACTTGTATGCTTTGCGCACAAACTCCCGGATACGTGATTCCAGCTCCGCCACCGCTGCATTGGTAAAGGTGACCATCAGAATCTTTTCCACAGGCACATTCTTTTCAATAATCAGACGCAAGGCAAGGATGGCCAGGGAATAGGTTTTGCCGGTACCGGCACTGGCCTCAATTAAATTAGATCCATTTAGTTCTTCTTTCTTTACATCAAAAGTGGCCATAATTATTTTTCATTAATGTTTAACAAACCGGCAAATTCTCTTATTTCTTCCAGATCTTCTTCATTGATTTCCTCAAAGTAGCCTTCATTCCAAAGCATGGTAATGTATTGATTTCCCGGTATGGGTGGCTGCACATTGCTATTCTCCTTCATGCGATTTTCAAATGCATCCTTCACTGAATCAATAGTAATGTCGTCCATGTCTTTACCGGGTATGGCAGCTTCCAGGCAAAACATCAGCGGGGAATTCTGCCCTTTTCTAAAGAATTTCAAAAGGCTCTCGATCTGATTTATGGCTGCTTGTTTCTCTAATTTAGGATAGTCTATTTCCTGCACAGCGATTTTTCCTTTTTCTTTCTGCAGGGTTAGTTCAGTGGCGCTTTCAATAGCTTCACAAGCATAGAGCAGTAATGAACGAAGATAGTTTCTTGTTCGGTATTTTAAGGCTGAAGTACTTGATTTAGAAGTGGTAACACCAATGTAGTGTTTATCAAAAACACCCTCCAGCGTCCCTTTTATCCTGATATTTCCAAACCTGAGGTCAATGTCGTTGCTCACCTCTTTTTTATTATCAGTTAACTCCTTGTACCGCTGCTTCAAGGGCTGCAGTTCCTCTATCAATTGTTCCGCAGTATATTTTCCCTGGTTTTTCAAGGGAAGAGATCCCTGTTTAATCCCTTTTTGAATCAATGCTTCCGGGTCTTCCTCATGCCTTAGTAATTCTTGCTTAAAACTCCATTGCTGCAGGTAATCCAACCCAAACAACTCTGTATCCTCAAGGGTATCATCTTCCTCATTATATTTGATACCCAATACATGGTTAAAGTACCAGTCGATGGGGGCTTCAAAGAATTTTACAAAACTGTTTACCCATATTTCCTGCAACGCATTATCGGTTTGCTCTTCATCATCTTTTTGGGTCTTAAAGGTGAGGGGATCTTCGCTATAGAGATAGGTAACGAGTTTTTCATTGTCGTACTTGCTGCTGAAGCCGTGCAAGGGATGTTTCACTATCTTTTCTTCCATT
>RECE01000208.1 GCA_007694165.1 Bacteroidota bacterium | reverse complement strand
ACTTTTTTGGCCAGCCTGTTGTTTTCCATCAGGTACTTAAAAGCCTTGTCGTATAATGGATTTATGATTTGCATATTACTGACCTCCGGAAAGTTAGGTGATGCGGATTGGACTACCAAATATAGTGAGAATTTGGGAGATGGAAACAACCCCGTAGACGAACCCTTGCCCGGTCGGGACTCTAAGCTCCCGTCCGGGCTAATGCATGGATGTTAATTATGAATTATGGATTATAAATGCATTTAGGCGGAATTACAAATTCCGCTCAGCAGGAGAGGTTCCTGGGGCAAAGATTCACAACAACCCCATCTCCATGGCCATCTTCACCAGGCCTACCGAGTTTTTTACCCCAAATTTGAGGGTAAGGTTCTGGCGGTGGGTCTCAATGGTTTTGGCACTGACAAATAGTTTATCGGCCATTTCCTGGGTGGTATGCTCTTCGGCAATGAGTTGCAGGATTTCTTTTTCGCGACGGGTAAGTTTGGGAATCAGGTTGATATTCTTTTCCTGGCTTAGGGATTCAGAAAGCAGCAGATCTTTCATCTCCGGTTGAATGTATTCTTTTCCCCTACAAACGGTTGTGATGGCTTCGATGATATTGTCGGGAGAGGCACTTTTGAGCAAAAACCCTTTTGCCCCGGCTTTCATCATGTTTTTCAGAAACCAGGATTCCTGGTGTGAAGTAATCCCAATTATTTTGAGATGGCTGTATTTCTCCAAAAGGATTTTGCAAAGCTCAATGCCATTCATGTCTGGCAGATTGATATCCAGCAGCAACACATCAATATTCTGAAGGGAGTCATCATCCAGAGTCTGTTTTGCCATGCTCCATGAGGCTACCAAACGGATTTTCTCATTTCCGTTCAGTACATTTCTGATCCCTTCGGCCATAAGGGGGTGATCGTCGGTAACGGCAATTTTTATCATGACTGTGCTTTTGTGGTTAAAGGAATTTCAATATGGATGCTTGTTCCCGAATGGGTGGAAGAGTGGATATCAAAACTACCCTGCATATAGGTTACCCTGTTTTCAACCCCTGAAAGGCCAATACCTTCTGAATTATCAGGCAATCCTGCTCCAGGGTTGATCTCAAAACCTTTCCCATCGTCTTCAACTGTTAAACTGAGGGTATCTTCATTATTAATTATCTGAACAAGGATTTGACTGGCCCCTGCATGCTTCAGGCTGTTGGTTAACAATTCCTGTACTATCCTGTATATATGAACACCTGTTTCTTCTCCAATGGGTTGCCCGCTGCCCAAAAACTGGAAGTCCACCTTTATCTCGGGTGACTTGTTTATTTTATGGACAAACTGTTCTAATGCTGTTTTCAAACCCGAACGCTTCACCACATCAGGGACCAGGTTGTGGGAAAGATCTCTGATCTCCAACATGGTTTCTTCAAGCAGGCTGCTGAAATCTTTGTTTTGAATGCCCGCAAGATTAAGTTTGAGTGCTGCAAGGTTACCATTTACACCATCGTGCAATTCACGGGCAATACGGCGACGCTCTTTTTCTTCGCCTTCCATCAGAGCTTTTATCATTTGCTTGTCGCGTTGCAATTTTACCTGTTCCATTTCCCTGGCAGACAACCTGCTCTTGTTCTGCATGAGTTTGTAAAGCAGAAAAATCAGCAACAATAAAAGCAAAGAAAAAGCCCCCGACAATGCAACCAAAGTATTCCTTCTGTTCAACTGTTGTTCTTTCAATTCAATGGAAAGCTTTTGCTGTTCCAGTTCGTGCTGCTGTTGTGCCACATTGTATTTTCGGTCCATGGCCAATACTTCCCTTTGCCTTTCCATCTTGAAAACACTGTCTTTCAATGCATTCAATGCGGAAGAATGCTTATGTGCTTCACGATAATTTCCCAATGATTCATAAACCTTCGCAAGGCTCTCATTTGACCAGGCAAGCATGGGTATGAAACCGTGTGTCTCACCAAGAGAATGGGCTTTATGGAGAACATCAAGGGCCCTGTCAGGCATATTGGCAAGTATGTAAGCTGAGCCGGCCATGTTGTATGAGCCGGTGAGATTGTAAGGATTACCGTACCTCTCAGCAGCATCCTTATTCAACCAGGCATAGTATAATGCTGAGTCAGGGTTTTGCCTGTCAATATGGTATTCCAGATTGCTTTTGTAGGTGAGCATCTCCACATACAAATGGTCAGCTTCAACGGCATAATTCCTGGCCTTTCGCATATGATAAAGGTAGATATCAATACTGTCAAGCTTGTAGTAATTGAGTGAGATGTTGTGATGGATATCTGCCAGGGTTCGTTCATCCTGTAAATCAGAAGCCAATGGCAAGGCAAGCTCCAGGTAGTTGAGCCCTTCAAGGGGATAGTTATTGTCGTAAAAAAGGGTTCCTACATTCATGTAGCTGATCAGCAAACGCAAGGTATCCTCTAAAGATTTGAATGTTTCAATGGCCTGAAAATACAGCTCAACTGCTTTGTCGTAATCTCCTGTGAGCAGCCATATGTTGCCCATATTGGATTTTACTGCTGCGATGCCTGTCTCATTGCCTGATTTTCCGTATAGCTTTATTGCCCGATTGTAATTTTCAAGGGCAAGGTCATATTCGCCCTGTTCAAACATCACAATGGCCCTGTAGTGGTGAGATTGGCCCTGTCTTAAATCATCATTCAACAGCTCTGCCAGTTCACCTGCAAACACATACATTCCAATGGCACTGTCAGGAAAGACAGATTCTGTTTCAAAAGCAATATTGAACAAAGAATCAATTTTCAGTGTGTCTGCATGCTCTGCTGAATACACCGAACTTACCAACAGTTTAGGCATTAAAAACCCATGCAACACCACCACCCAGAAGATTTTATCTAATATTAAATTCATAACCAAACACAGGATAAGTTATCATCAAACCTTTAAACTTAAGAATTTTTTCAGAAATTTCAAAACAATCGTTTAACGTGAACAAATTAACAATGAATCAAAATTGACATTTACAGATAAAATAGTGTCCGGTTAATTGTTTTATTTTTTGATTGGGTGCTGACAAACCTCTCCCTTCGGTCAATATCTAAAGAATTTTACCCGGCACCAATGAAAAACAATACGTAACTTTGATTTTTGTAATAAAACCAAACTCCCGGTACAAACAAACATACTTCATGATTATTATAGGCATTACAGGCACCCTGGGTGCGGGGAAAGGCACCGTGGTAGATTACCTGGCAAAAGAAAAAGGATTTACACATTTTTCGGTAAGAGGATACCTGGCAGAAGTAATTAGTGCAGCAGGAGAGAAAGTAAACCGCGACACCCTTACCCATACTGCCAATGAGCTGCGCAAAGAGCATGGACCGGCTTACATCATCGAAGAGCTTTACCGCAAAGCTGCGCAAAGTGGCCAAAACTGCATCATCGAAAGCATCCGCACGCCCGGCGAGATTGATGCGCTGCGCCAGCAACCCAACTTCTATTTACTGGCAATAGATGCTGATATCAACACCCGGTACGAGCGTATCACCCTAAGAAACTCGGAAACCGACAGCATCAGTTTTGAAACCTTCCGCAGCAATGAGGCAAGGGAGATGCACTCAGACGACCCCAACAAGCAGAATCTTTCGGAATGCATCCGACAGGCCGATTTTGTTATCAACAATGACGGGAGCAGAAAAGATCTGGAGCAAAAAACCGAAACCATACTGAATCAAATCGAGCAATAGAACAACCGTAAACCCACATACCCATGGAAGAGACACTCAACACCCCTTACATACGCCCCAGCTGGGACGAATATTTTATGGAAATCGCCCACACGGTGAGCAAGCGTGCCACCTGCGATCGGGGCCGAAGTGGTTGTGTCATTGCCCATGGAAGGCAAATACTGGTTACCGGTTATGTGGGTTCACCCATTGGGTTGCCCCATTGCGATGATGTGGGCCATCAGATGAAAAAGATGCTGCACGAAGATGGTCGCACAACCATGCACTGTGTGCGCACGGTACATGCAGAGCAGAATGCCATTTCCCAGGCTGCAAGGCTGGGTATCTCCATTGACGGAGCTACCTTGTATTGCCGCATGACCCCATGCAGGGTTTGCGCCATGCTTATCATCAATTGTGGAATCAAAAGGGTGGTATGCGAAAAAAAATACCACGCGGGCGGCGAATCAGAAATCATGTTTCGCGATGCCGGCGTGGAATTGGTATATTTTAATGAAGATTTCGTAAAATACGACAACCAGTAAAAGGGAGGGTTAGTCCTTAAAAATCCAGGCACCCCGTTTGCCCTCAGAGTTAACGTACCCCCTGAACATCGCCGTGGTGTTAAACTCCATCACGATATTTCCGTCTTTGTCAATGGCAATGATGCCTCCGTTGGCCTCCTGCTCTACCAGGTTGACGCTGATAACTTCCCTGGCAGCATCCTGAAGGCTTTGCCCGGCATAATGCATACGGGCGGCGATATCATAAGCCACCATATTGCGGATAAAGAACTCACCATGGCCGGTGGCAGAAACACCACAGGACCGGTTGCTGGCATAATTGCCGGCACCAATGATGGGGCTGTCGCCAATGCGGCCATATCTTTTGCCTGTCATGCCCCCGGTAGAAGTTGCAGCAGCAATATTGCCTTCCATATCCAATGCTACCGCTCCTACGGTACCCATTTTAAGATTTTCATCTATGTAGCCTCTTCTGCGGTTCACGTTGTCGCGCACATGCTGGCGGTACTGTTCCCAGCGGCGCTGATCGAAAAAGTAGCCGGGATCTACTACTTCCAGGCCATTTTCATAAGCGAAGGTTTCAGCCCCTTTGCCAGAAAGAAACACATGGGGAGAATTTTCCATCACCGCACGTGCTGCAGAAATGGGGTTTTTAATGGTGGTAAGACCTGTAACAGCTCCTGCATTGTGGGTGCTGCCACACATGATGGAGGCATCCAGTTCATTTTTTCCTTCAATATTGAATACAGCACCTTTGCCTGCGTTGAAAAGCGGGGAATCTTCCAGCATCTTCACCACTGCTTCCACAGCATCCAGGCTGCTTCCTCCGGCGCCAAGAATATCTTCACCTACCTTCAGTGCATTGGCGAGTTTGTTAAGATATTCCTCGCGTTGTTGCTCATTGATAGACTCTTTGGCGATATTACCGGCTCCCCCGTGAATCACAAGGGCGTAGCGGCCATTGCCCGAGACAAGGGTAATTGTAAAAAGGAAAATAAATAAACCGGCAAGAAGATTCCTGTTAATTGGTAGCATCATATTCATTGTTTAATCTGTTGAGGATTTCACGGGTAATGTCATGTTGTTCCCGTGCATATAAGATTCCACCTCCCGGACTGAATCCAAGGATATAGTCATATCCCATTTCGCGGTTGAAACGTTCCAGCAAATCGGTAATTTTCTGATACAATTCGCGGTTCATTTCCATTTCTTTGGTCATCAACCTGCTGGCATAGGTATCGTTTAGCTGTATAAGCTCCTGCTGCTGCATCATGAGTTCCTGCTCTTTCATTTGCGCATTTTCCCTTGAAATCAATCCCAGCTGCGCCTGTCTCTGGAAACTTTCCACTTCGTCCTGGAAGGTTTGCTGTCTGCGCTGCAGATTGCTTTCGAGCCTGCGTTGTTCGGCTTCCAGTTCTTTGCGCATGTTGACGGCCAGCTTGTACTGATTCATCAGGGTATCGGAATGCACAAAAGCAATATTAAAAGCCCCATCGGCAATGATATCTGCCATGGCAGAAATTTCCTTCTTTGTTTCCGGCGATGCAGCTACAGCTGAATCCTGTTTTGCAGGAAGAAAGTTAAGGGCATACAATACCAGCAGCCCTATTAACAACACCACATTGATGATGGTAACATTGGGAATTCTGGAACTTTTGGGAATGGGATGCGGGTTGGGTTGTACTGTTTCCTGATTTTGATTCTCCGTTGACATTGCTTTTTTTAATTATTAGATGAATGTACTATTGTTTTATCGGGCTGTTAGTTGCCCATTTCCGACATAAATTTGATGCGCATCAGGCGAATTTCTTCTTCGGTATAATCATCTTCGCCCAATTCATCGAGAGCCTCTTTGTAAGAGTCCGTTTCTGCAGTTTTGAAATATTCAAATATCTCGTCCTGTTTGTCTTCGTCAATTACTTCATTGATATAATACCTGATATCAATTTTGGTTCCTGCGGCCACAATGCTTTCAATTTCCGTAAGCAGTTCATCAAATTCAAGCCCTTTGGCATAGGCGATATCTTCCAGGGGTTTTTTGCGGTCGATATTTTGTATGATGTAAACTTTGATGCCGGATTTATTCACCACAGATTTCACCACCATATCCATAGGTCGTTCTATCTCGTGTTCATCCACATAGTTTTTGATCAACTCTACGAAGGGCTTTCCAAAGCGTTCTGCTTTTCCTGACCCCACGCCGGAGATTTGCTTCATCTCGTCAATCTTGATGGGGTATTGGATGGCCATATCTTCCAGGGATGGATCCTGGAAAATCACAAAAGGAGGCAGGTTGTTTTTCTTGGCAATTTCTTTTCTCAAATCCTTCAAAAGAGCAAAAAGCATTTTGTCAGTAGCACTGGTTTTTGCAGATCCGCCACGAATATCGCCATCGGATGCCTCTCCTGCTTTCCTGTCTTTACTCACTTTCATGGATTTGGGGTTGTCCAAAAACTCTTTCCCTTTTTTGGTAACCTTCAATGTGCCATAGTTTTCAATGTCCTTCTCAAGCAAACGCTCAATCAGACTTGCCCTTACAATATTCTGCCAGAATTTCTCATCATTGTCGGCACCTTTTCCGAAAATATCCAATTGATGATGTTTACAAGATTTGATGGTTCCTGTAGCTTTTCCCATGAGTACGTTAATTACATGTTTTATTTTAAATATTTGCTTTACTGCCAAAACAGTCTCTAACAGCTGGCAAATATATTCTTTTCCTTCAAATTTTTCTCCAGGATACAAACAATTATCACAACTTCCGCAATTTTCTTCAGGATAAATCTCCCCGAAATAGTTGAGCAGCAACTTTCTGCGGCAAATAGCAGAATCGACATACGATACGGTTTCCATCAGCAACTGCTTGCCTATTTCCTGTTCCGAGAGCGGTTTTCCTTTGAGAAATTTCTCCAGTTTCTGAATATCATCATACGAATAAAATGCAATACAATTTCCTTCGCCATCGTCTCTGCCTGCTCTTCCGGTTTCCTGGTAATAGGATTCAAGGCTTTTGGGGATGTCGTAGTGAATCACAAAACGCACATCGGGTTTGTCGATTCCCATACCAAAAGCAATGGTAGCAACAATGACATCAATATCTTCCTTAATAAACTTATCCTGGGTAGAAATCCTGACCTGATTGTCAAGCCCGGCATGATAGGGCAGCGCATTGATACCATTCACCTGCAGGGTTTCGGCAATCTCTTCCACTTTTTTACGACTCAGGCAATAGATAATCCCCGATTTTTTGGGATGCTGGTTTACAAAACGGATGACCTCCTTATTCACATGCTCCGTTTTGTCCCTTATTTCATAGTAAAGATTGGCCCTGTTAAATGAGGACTTAAAAATCCTTGCATTTTGCATGTTGAGGTTTTTCAGAATATCCTGCTGCACCTTGGGGGTTGCAGTTGCCGTAAGAGCAATGACAGGTATTTTCTTCTCAAAGGCGTCTATCATGGGTCTTAGTCGCCGGTATTCAGGCCGGAAATCGTGTCCCCACTCAGAAATACAGTGTGCTTCATCTATGGCAACAAAGGAGATTTCCAGGGTTTTCAGAAACTCAACATTCTCGGGTTTGGTCAAAGATTCGGGGGCTACATACAAAAGCTTGGTGAGCCCGCTGGTAAGATCTCTTTTTACCTGCAATACCTCGGGCTTGCTCAGGGAGGAGTTCAATACATGGGCAATGCTGTCGTAAGAGGCAAAACTCCTGATAGCATCCACCTGATTTTTCATCAGAGCGATCAGGGGCGATACAATAATGGCTGTCCCGCCCGAAATGAGTGCAGGAAGTTGATAGCACATTGATTTGCCTCCCCCGGTAGGCATAATAACAAAAGTATCATTCCCGTCAAGCAAATTATAAATAATAGCTTCCTGATCTCCTTTAAATTTATCAAAGCCGAATATTTGTTTTAAAAGCCCTTTAAGAGATACTTCACTTTTGGTCTCCATTGGTTACATTAAGTTATATAAATGGGGAAAAATCCGCTTAGCAGATAAGTTATTCCATCAAAAAGAGGTAACACAATCAGACCTGAGTCTTCATGTGAAAAGGAAAAACAAATCCAAATTTTCCAATACCTCTAACAAAAAAAATAATTAGGTTTGTACAGTAAATTTACTACTTTAAAGAGAGTGCGCAAAGTTATTTAATCTTTTAAAAACAAAAATGCTGAAAACAAGAACAGAAATAAAGAATTCGGCCCTTACAACCATCCAGATTGAAGCTGAAGCCATTGTTAACCTTAAGAATTTCATCACTGACGATTTTGCCCTGGCTGTGGAAAAAATTATCAACACCCGGGGTCGGGTGGTAATCACCGGGATAGGAAAAAGTGCCATCATAGCCACAAAAATTGTTGCTACACTGAATTCAACGGGCACTCCGGCCATATTCATGCATGCCGCTGATGCCATCCACGGAGATTTAGGCATACTGCAAAAAGACGACATCGCCCTTTGCATCAGCAACAGTGGCAATTCGCCGGAAATAAAAGTGCTCACCCCCATGCTCAAATCACAGGGCAACTGCCTCATTGCCATGGTGGGCAACCTGGGATCTTACCTGGCCAGACAGGCCGATCTTATCATCAACACCACGGTAGAAAAAGAAGCCAGCCCCGGCAACCTTGCTCCCACTGCAAGCACAACGGCACAGCTGGTCATGGGCGACGCCCTGGCTATGGCATTGCTGGAGTGCAGAGGGTTCACTGCAAGTGATTTTGCCCGATATCACCCCGGTGGAGCGCTGGGCAAGCAGCTTTACCTTAAAGTGGATGACCTCTTTGATACCGCAGGAAAACCTGTAGTGAACCTAAAAGCCAACATCAGGGAAGTAATCCTGGAAATCAGCACCAAAAGACTGGGAGCCACCGCCGTATTGGATGGCGACACACTACTGGGTGTGATTACAGATGGCGACCTCAGAAGAATGTTGCAGAACCGGCAGAATGTTGAAAATCTTACCGCAGGCGACATCATGAGTCAAAACCCCAAAACCATCAGCAAAGGAACCCTTGCAGTAGAAGCACTGCAATTGATGAGAAACAATAACATCACCCAGGTGCTCGTTATGGATAACGT
Source organism: Bacteroidota bacterium (assembly GCA_007694165.1). GTDB lineage: Bacteria > Bacteroidota > Bacteroidia > Bacteroidales > UBA7960 > SKVR01. Next base: position 22,124 of record RECE01000208.1, on the reverse strand, counting down.
GAATTATATCGGAATGATCCATTTACATGACATCTTAAAAGAAGGAATTATATGAGCAAGGCAATAGAAGAATTCAATGACTACCGGCAAAAAATGAACGAAAAAATCCTGGGTGCCGACAACCTGGTACTCAAGAGGCTTTTTAATCTCGACACCAACACCTATGCTGAAGGGGCACTGGAGGTGAAAACCAAGGAAATGATTGGCCTGTCGGCCAGCATGGTACTCAGATGCGATGATTGTGTTAAATATCATTTGGAGAAATGCTTTGAAAACGGAGTTACCAAAGAGGAGGTGTTCGAAGTATTTGCCATTTCCAGCATTGTGGGAGGAACCATAGTCATCCCCCACCTGCGGCGCGCCGTTGAATTCTGGGAAGAACTTGAAAACAACAAACCCCAACCATACTTATCCTGATATTCCATACCTTTGCAACTTCTTACAGAAAGTTGTAAGCTGAAAAAAATCAAGCATGAGGCTATATACAGAGCATCTGATCAAAAAATACAAGAAAAGAACGGTTGTCAACAAAGTGTCGGTAGAAGTAAGCCAGGGCGAGATTGTTGGCTTACTGGGCCCCAATGGGGCAGGAAAAACAACCACTTTTTATATGATTGTAGGGTTGATAAAGCCCAACGAAGGAAAGATTTTCCTGGACAATGTGGAGATCACCCATGAACCCATGTATAAAAGGGCGCAAAGAGGTATTGGCTATCTTGCCCAGGAAGCAAGTATTTTTCGCACACTCACCGTGGAAGACAATATCAAGGCGGTGCTTGAGTTTACCAAAAAAACAAAGGCTGAGCAACAGGAAAAACTGGAAACCCTGCTGGATGAGTTTGGATTGCAGCATATCCGTAAAAGCACAGGAATTACCCTTTCGGGGGGAGAAAGAAGGAGAACCGAGATTGCCCGCTCACTGGCTGTGGATCCCAGCTTTATTTTGCTTGACGAACCTTTTGCCGGGGTCGACCCCATTGCAGTGGAAGATATCCAGGCCATCGTAACCAAGCTGAAGGAAAAAAACATTGGGGTGCTTATTACCGACCACAATGTGCATGAAACCCTAAACATAACCGACCGGGCTTACCTGTTGTTTGAGGGTTCCATCCTCAAAGCCGGCAACGCTGAAGAGCTGGCCAATGACGAACAGGTAAGAAAATTGTACCTGGGAGAAAATTTTATCTTGCGCAGATAAAATTAAGGAAAGGGTTTCATATCCTCTGCTATGATCTTCAGCACCTCCATGGCACTTTTTTCCGTTAAAAGGGGAGCCAAAAGAATCAGTAACAGAAAAATACCGCAAAACATCAGCGCCAGCCAGTCGCCGGTACTGTATTTTTTTCTCCACGATGAGCCTTGCTCTTTTGCAACTTCATCCCTGGGTGTCTGAATGATAATCTCCTGCACTTCACGGGTCTTTTCTTTTTTGCTCCTGCGCCTTCCCAGGGCTTTCAGGGCCAACCCCATATCGTCGATGGTGATAAAAAAACCCCTGATAAACCGCTGCCATACAGCAGCCCTTGCACCGGTTTGGGCCGCCCGGCCACCCACATTGGCAGCAACCCGTGCCCCGGCAGATAATCCAACGATCCCGAAGATAAAGTCCAGATAAATCCCCAGCCAAAAGGCAAAAATTATCAATCCAATATCCAGCTTGATCTCCCACAAGGTTTCCAGAAATGCATTGCCAGTGCTATGGCCCAGCAACAGCTGACGGTACATTTCAAAAACACCATGTACCGCCACCACAGCCACCAGCCAGAACAACCCCAACCAGATGCTCAAAACAACCGCCAGTCCAATATAAAAAATATTGAACCACAAATTGTCATCATGATGGATTACCCAGTTGGTAAAACCGGAGTGTGTGGCTTTTGCGATTTCCGGCTTGCTCTCAACTATAGTTTTCGACATGGTCTTCGATTGGTTTACTTGTATATTAATACTACGGCATGGGCAGCTATTCCTTCCCCCCGACCTACAAATCCAAGCTTTTCTGTGGTGGTGGCTTTTACGGAAATATCATCCGCAGGAATATCCAGAATCCCTGACAGGATTTGCTGCATTTGCGGAACGGCATAATTGATTTTGGGAGCCTCCAGCGCCACTGTAGCGTCAATATTGCCTATGGAAAAGCCTTTCTCTTTGATCAGGCCCAGGGTTTTCTCAAGCAGTATTTTACTGTCTATCCCTTTCAGAGCAGGGTCGTGGTCGGGAAACTGGCAACCAATATCTCTCAACCCGGCAGCCCCCAGCAATGCATCCATAATGGCATGAATCAAAACATCCCCGTCCGAATGTCCAACGGAGCCTTTTTCAAAGGGAATCTCTATCCCTCCTACCATCAACTTATATCCGGCTTCCAGTTTGTGCACGTCATAACCGTATCCCACCTTAAATTTCATTTTGTATAAATTTAAATTATAACATATATTCGCTGCAAAAGTAAACAGTGTAGGGGAAAGTTCAAACTATATTGGGATTTTGCCGCGAGAACATCCGGTTTTCAGCATCCTGTTTTACCATGAAAAAAGCCGGTAACCCTCAGGCTCCCGGCTTATAGATTATTTTATCTGGTATTTTACTGTCCGCGATTTTGCTGAGCGGCTATGGCATCAAAATCAAAAGTAAGAGAGAAGCGCAAAACATTTTCCAGCGGACTTCTCTGGGCTACGGGGATGATGTAGGAGAAATCCAAACCAAATACATTGTATTTCAACCCTATACCCAGGGTAAAAAACTTCCTGTTTCCTTTGGTTTCATGCTCGTGAAAATATCCGCCTCTGATGGCAAACTGGTTATCGTACCAGTATTCCATACCGGCAGAATAAGTTATTTCGTTAAGCTCTTCACTGAATCCTCCCGGGGCATCGGAAAAAGATCCAAACATCCCTGCCACCACACCGCGGTTGGGGTCACTTCCCTCTGCAATGATATAGTTTCCGTCATCATCCACAAGGGGTGCATTGTTATCACCGCGGGCATAAATGGGCGGAGTGGGAACCAATAGCTTATTGAAATCAAGGGTAAAGGCCAGGGTATTAAAATCGTCAAGCATCAGGGTAAGGGTGGGCCCAAATCTGAGGTTGATAGGTATAAAGTTGGCATTAATATCATCTGAGTAGGATATCTTATTTCCTATATTGGAGATGTTTATACCAGCTGAAAACATGGCGGGAGTGCGTCTCCAGTCCAGTTCTCTCTGGTAATAGGCAGAAACATCTGCCGCAAGGGCACGTCCCGGACGTGTTTCCATGGATCCCACATCCTGGCCCTGGGTTAGGTTAGAGTGAATATAGCGCATGGCGATGGCACCTGAAATGTTTTCTCCGAGCTTTCTTGCGTAGGCCATGTCAATGGCAAATTCGCTGGGTCGGTAGGTTCCCTGAGGCTGACCAGCCTCATCGGTAAACTGAATATCTCCCAGGGAGAAAAACACCAGCGAAGCAGCAACGGTTGACATTTCATCAATCCGTTTGAACCCGCTCAAATAAGAAAGGTTAATATCGGGCACCAGTGTTCTGAGCCAGGGCGTGTAGTTGAGTGCCAGGCCCATATCTTTATCAATAAAGGCATACTTGGCAGGATTCCAGTGCATGGAATTGGCATCGGGCGAGGTAGAAACGCCTGCGTCGCCCATGGCTCCTGAACGTGCATCAGGGGCAATCATTAAAAAGGGAACAGCAGTGGTTATGGTGTTCACTCTTTGCCCTAAAATTTCGCCATATTCCTGTGAGTAGGTTTTAACTTGAGATGCAAATGTCAACAATAGAGACAATACCAGTGTTTGTGTAAAAAGCGACTTTGTCATTACTTGTTTTGATTTAATAGAATATTAGAGGCTTTCTGTGTGAAATAGAACTTGGTTTAACATTGTTATCAGCAAATTCAATCTGCAAACTTACGGCTTTTTTTAAATTATCGGATAAAAAACTTCACCAAAGTCCTGTTTGTAAGTTAATAACCTTAAGTGTTACGTGTTAAAAAAATATTGTACAGGACAGGGGCACCCTACTGAATTACAATCATTGTTCTGCGGATAAAAACCATACCACAGGTGTTTCGTTGTTGCCTATATCAAAGCAGTGCCCGGCTCGTTGGCGTTCTCCTTGCCTGCAAAGGCATACAATGATCTGGTTCTGCTTTGCAGAATATATTAACGGCATTTTATTTTCCTTATTGCTTATTATGGGTTAAAACCATTGTAACTTTCCGTGATTCACTTATCTGATTCCAGGCAATTGACAGAAAGGAAAAGCCATGCCAGGTGCACTATCTCAGAATCATCAGTTTTTCTGTTCGTTCCACCTGGTCACCATCAGCAGAACTCACAAAAGCCCTGAATATATAAATGCCATTCTTTAACAAAGTGCCCCCCTCATCTGTCCCATCCCATTCTATGGGAGGAATATTGAACCCTGATGCGTAGATATTCTCATCAATGGATTTAACAAGTTGTCCGTTAAGGCTGAATATTTCAATAAGAATGCGCAATTCGGTAGCAGGTTTGTTATGCTCAATGGAAAACTGCGTACGATCGCTGAACGGATTGGGATAATTCAGCAGTTCGGTAAGTATAATCCCTGGAGCTGAAGTAACAACAAAGTCAATGCTTTGTGTGGACACATTGTTGTGCACATCCCAGGCACGCATCATAAGGGTATAATCCCCTTTTTCCAGATTAAAGAATGGGTACACTACCCTGCCCGACTGATAAGAGTCCATATCGGACTGGTAAAAATTATTAAGAATGTAGGGATTGGAGGTATCGTCATTCAGAAAAGCCACAATATCATGACCAATCTGACCTGTGGTGTTTATGCCGCTATCATCTTTCAGATAAGCCAGCAAAACAGGATCGGGGCCGGTTTGGTCTCCGGATCGGAAGTTGGTATTGTTAAGGTAAAGGGTTATTTCGGGGCCCTGATGGTCGGGGGTGTAGTCATCTGAAGTTCCGGAGATGATGAAATTATCAAAATAGCCGTGCCCGTCAAACAATTCACCATCATCTACATAATAGCTGATTTTACCAAATCCCGAATTGTAACTGATATCGCGGGGAACAATAAAACTAAACTCAAATTGTCCATCAACCACCGAGGCGGTTCCGCGGTAGAGGATCTTGTTTTGCATGGTAAATTCCCTGACAAAACTCCCGGGGTCATTTCCAAGGGTTGAAAAGGTCCTCTTTTTATCATAGATAGTGGGATATAGCACCCCATTGTAACCGGTGGCAATGCCACCGCCCGGCATATGCACTTCTCCCCTTACAGTAACAAGCTCCAGTGCGCGCATGGTGTCAGGCACTTCGGTAGTCACCACATTGTATCTGGGGTAGGCCATTTGCATGGAGGGATCGCCAAGGAGTACAAAATTTTTAAGCTGGCTTACCGAGCTGCTTTCCACTTTTGAAATGCGGATCAAATCGCCAAGCCTGGGCATCTCCCCATTTTCCATGGGCACAAATGCATTGCGCATAAACGCATTGTTAAGGTTGAAATTGCTTCCTGAGTATGCCAGGCGGGTGGTGGTAAACAATGCCACGGCACCTCCGTCAGGCTTCAGAAACACCCGCACTCCGGCAGACAAATCATTGGCATCAGGCTGGTCAAAACTACTGAACTCACAGGTGGCAGTCATAAAAACGGGAAGATTGTAAAAATTACCCCACGAGAGAATGTCGTCGAAAGTAAGAATTCGCTCATGAGCCAGCCCTAATGGACCTCCGTGCCCGATATAGTTAATCAGCAAGGCTCCCTGATTTACACGATTGTTAATGGCCTTGTTTACATCAGGATACCGGGAACCCCCTGCCAGTGTTACCTGCTCGTAAGCATCCAGGTAAATTTTTTCGATATTATATACGGGATGGTCAGCGGCCATAAAGGTTGCAATCCTTTCCGAGTCACTGATATGTATATTCCCATCCTCATCGTCGGCCACAAGAGAAATCACATTCCTCCAGTCAGCATAATTAGCTGTCACTCCGGCAAACAGAGGATTATCTGTCCCGGGCTCAAGACCTGGGATCCTTTGGTCGTAGCGCAACAACTTATCCACAATAAAACGGGCCTCGTCAACCGTTCGTACCGGCAAACGACCTATCCCCAAATCTATTGTCCCCCGGGCATCCCATCCCTCGTTATCGTCAAGCAGTCCGAAGAAGTCATCCGTAATATAACTATTGGCATAGTTTAGTGACTCGAGGGTTTGAAACGTGGGTATATGATTACCTCCGTAACCCAGGATGTTCTTATTGTCGTAGGTACCATTTCCGAAAAGCAGCAAATAACGGGGGTATTCTCCTGTTTCGGCACCCCTGTCGTAAAACATTTTCATGAAGTTGCGGATGGCGGAAATGTCGGGCACTCCGGATGAGAATTCGTTGTAAATCTGACGGGGAGAAACAGTGCTGATTGTTAAGCCATCGTATTCTCTTCTGAAGGCTGCCAACCTCTCTGCCTCTGCTTTTAACTGGTCGGGCACAACAATAAACATATCATGCAATGGCAGTGCATGCAGATTTTGATTGGCCACAGCTCCTGCCAGGCGGGGTTTGGGAAACTCCTCGCTGCCAAACACAACAAACTCCCGCAGCTGGCCTGTATTTACCGTAAAACTTGCGGTATTGCCCGTTAGCTGAAATTGCTGCTGAACAATATTCAATGGATCGGTAACATCCCAAATTCTGCTGCCCGAAGTGGCATTGCCCAGCTGAAACCGGCTAATATTGCCATTGCCCGACGATGAAGGATTGCGGAAAAACATCTGATCGCCGGTTTTGGAAAGATTCCGTCGTGCATTTATGGTAATATAGTTGAGCCATCCCCTGGAGCCGGAGACACTTCTGTTATAGGTAAGTCGTACCGTGAAATTATCATTCTGAGGGATTACAGACAAACTGCCAGTGGATTGGCGGGCATAAGGACCGGTCACATTGGCAATAGTTATATTGCCAATAGGAAATGTATTGGTGGAGCCAAAGGCCTCAATGACAAAATTACTGGACATAGAAGAACGGGCGGCTGCATTTACGGTAATATGAACCGGTTGCTGCTGAACCATACCCGGAATGGAAAAATCAAAATCCCTTGTGAGGGTTACATCAAACAATTCTCCAAACCATTCTTTCCCGCTGCCTATAATGTTGACCAGATTACGCTCGTGATGACGGTAATCATAAAACGAAGTGACCGTATGCGTGGGAGTCTGGTCAATACTGCTGCGCGACTCTATTCTTTTCCCTGGTTGCTGCCCGTGGGTAATAAAATAGCACGTTTCATTAGAGTAATGATGCACCTGGTGCTCAAACCGGTCTGATTCTTCCTTATAGGTCCAGCGATGGGGCGATTGTCCGTAGAAGAGAATAAAATCATTGGTCGTGAAACTACCCGAATTGCTTCCGCTCACCCAGATTGCATTTTCCTGTAAATCGGTGTAACGAAACTGGTCATTGGCCTCAGGGAGCATTCCTCCTCCATTTCCATAAATCTGCAAAGTAGACTTATTGATTTGTGAGGGGTTCATGCCCAGTTCTGTAAGCTCCTGATGTCCCAATCGAAAAACTCCATCCCTCTCCACGCATACCCGGTACCATTCTCCTGTAGCCAGAACAGATGAATCAGGATATTGATGCATACCTCCCTGTGAGCTGGTAATATCAAAAACAAGACTTGTTTTCAAAGTGAAAGAAATGAGCTTCTCAAAAACACCCCCTGTTTTTCTTACCGGAACAACGTGCACCCGCCCGTAAGTTTCACCCCGGGTAGTTTCGTTATCCGACACCACAACAAAGTCTGATTGTGCAAAACCTGCTTCGTCAAGAATCAGGGATTCTTCAGCACTGGCGGGTTGAATAACTTTGTCACTGATTACATATTCATAGGTAAAATGGGGGATAGCTACAGGAGTGCGGTGAATAAGAACAGGCACCTGAGGAAGGGTGTCAGGATAAAGCGCACCGAAAAAAAACAGGGAAGGGATGAAACTGCTCTCTTCATTCAACCCCAGCGGGGTATCCCATTGCAAATCTATTCGCTGTGTATTCTGCTGTTGCGATTCAGCATGATGATGAGTAACCAGGATTATTGTCAGTAAAAGAAAAAGAGAAATGTATGATTTAAGCATGATGATGGTATTTTGAGAATGGAGGACAATTTACAAAGATTAAAGAGGTGATATGTCGTTAAAAATTTCCGGAAACGCCAGCTCTGAAATTACACCTAAAGTTACAATCAAAAAAGAAAAGACTGACCATTTGTTGAATTATGGATACATTTTAACGGTTTTTTCAGGAAATTATTTTAAATCCCATTTCAGGTTTTCTGTGATACAGTCGAAAAAAAAGCAAAACCTGACAAAACTCTCAGATACACCAATGCCCCAATCTTTGGGGAGCAAAAAATATCCATTGCAAGGCTTGCAAAAATACAAACCCGGGTCGAAAGAAACGCAACAGAAATTGTACATCATGAAATTAAACAGAATCTTTTTCGTTAATGATAAACGTTCAACCGTGATTTTTAATTTTCCCGGCCCTGAGGATTCAAACCGTTATGCTTATTAATGTATTCTGAGGTGAAACCCGTATCCAAATATTACGTAAACACAGCAAACCTGAAAAACGGAATGTTACTCACCATCTCGTTATATGTTGTTATATTGCTATCTGCAGGCAGAAAAGCTTACGGACAGGATGCGTTGTTTTCTCAGTTTTATGCCAATCCGCTCTATCTTAACCCTGCTTTTGCGGGTGCAGATCGATGTACGCGGGTTATCTTTAATTACCGCAACCAGCCCTTCCCCACCTTTGGCACATTCTCTACCTACAGTTTTTCAGCCGACACTTACCTGGAAAGGGTTTCCGGGGGTTTGGGCGTAAACCTGATCCATGATCAGCAGGCAGGTCTGCTCAGCCATACCCAGGCAGGAATTTTCTACGCGTGGCAAGGCAGATTATCACGGGATTGGTATATCAATTTAGGCATGCAGGTATCCTACATCAACTTCAGGATGAACACTGAAAACCTGGTGTTTCCCGATCAGCACAACCCTTTCGGCCAGGGATACAATCTTAGCGGAGAATCACTTAACGATGCCATGAGCAGTCACAATGCTGACTTCTCCACCGGGGTGCTTGTTTACAATGATCGTTTTTATGCAGGGCTAGCCATACATCATTTAAGTCAGCCTTCCATCGATATTTTCAGCGATGAAAACCTGTCTTCAAAATACAGTATTATGATGGGGTATGATTACGTTCCCGGTGGGCGACGAAGAACGGGTGAAGAAAGGATCTCCTTTTCGCCAAATATCATAACGCAGTCACAATCAGGCTTTTTGCGATTCAACTACGGTATGTATGCCCACCTTAGCAACCTCACTGCAGGGGTGTGGTTTCGCCACAATTTGCAACACCCAAATTCACTGATTTTTACTGTTGGGCTCAAACAGGTGAATTACTCCATAGGATACAGCTATGACTACTCATTATCAGGTTTTTCCACGCCTGGCGGCGGCGCGCACGAATTAGGTGTTTTACTGAATTTCAATTGTTCGGGTACGAATATGAAATACCGCATACTAAATTGTCCAAGTTTTTAGTTATTTTTGTACAAATTTCAAAAGAATCACACTTATGATAAGGAATCCCAGAAACTTGCCCTTGGTAATAGCTCTCTTAGCAGTAGTTGCCATTTTCTCATCCTGCGGGAAAGAATCATCTCCCACAACCGGCTGGACTTACAACGATCCTCGAACAGGAGGCTTTGAAGTTAATCCCTATGTAGAACAAGAAACCGGCCCCGGTCTTGTATTTATTGAAGGGGGTACTTTTGTAATGGGCCGTTCTGAACAGGACGTCATGTTTGACTGGAACAATATACCCAGGCGTGTTACAGTTTCTTCTTTTTACATGGATGAAACAGAAGTAAGAAATATAGACTATGTAGAATACCTCTACTGGCTCAGCCGTGTTTTTGGCGAAACCTACCCGGAGGTAGTTCGCAACGCCCTGCCCGACACACTGGTATGGCGCGAAAGACTGGCCTACAATGAACCCTATGTATACAATTACCTCAGGCACCCCGCATACAGAGACTATCCTGTGGTAGGAGTAAGTTGGGTACAGGCAAATGAATATGCTGCCTGGCGCACCGACAGGGTAAACGAAATGATACTTATCCGCGAAGGCATCCTGCAATGGGATCCCGACCAGGTAAATGAAAGAAACTTTAATACCGAAGCTTACCTTGCCGGCCAGTACGAAGGTTTGGTAAGAAGAAACCTTCGCGACCTTGACCCCAGAGGTACAGGCGAAAGAAGGGTAAGACGTGAAGACGGTATCCTGTTGCCTGCCTACAGACTCCCCACCGAAGCAGAATGGGAATTTGCAGCATTGGGACTTATTGGAAATACCATCTACGAAAGAATTGTGGAAAGAAGACTCTATCCATGGAACGGACACGTTATCAGAAGCAGCGAAAGAAGAACCAGAGGTACCATCATGGCTAACATTCAAAGAGGCCGCGGTGACCTGATGGGTGTTGCAGGCAATCTCAACGATGCCGGCGAAATAACCGTACCCGTTTATGCATACTGGCCCAATGACTATGGCCTTTACAACATGGCTGGCAACGTTAATGAATGGGTAGCCGATGTATTCCGTCCGCTCTCTCATGAAAGTGTTGCCGACTTCAGACCTTTCCGTGGAAATGTTTTCCAGACAACCGTGCGCGATGAAGATGGCCAGCTTGTTCCCAAAGACAGCCTTGGAAGAATTATATACCAGAATGTGGATCCTGAAAGCGACCCACGTCTGCCAAGCAGAAGAAATTACAGACACGCCGATAACATTGGCTATGGTGACGGAGACTTTGCCTCCAGCAGATTCTTTAACGATCCTGACGCAATGGAGCGCGTAGGTGAAGAAAGACTCATGTATGACTATGGTACTTCTTCCCTTATCAACGACAATGCAAGAGTTTACAAGGGTGGTGGCTGGAAAGACAGGCCTTATTGGGCTGTTCCCGGCAACAGAAGATTCCTTGACCAGAACGAAGCTACCAACGACATTGGCTTTAGATGTGCCATGACCAGAGTTGGCAGCCCAGTAGGATATTAAGAATAAAGGGATTCTTTAATATGCAAAAAACCCCGTCTACTAACAGATGGGGTTTTTATTGTTAATCCCTTTTTCTTCAAGGGCACCCCGATTCTTCAATGGTAACCCCATAACAGCAACTGCCAGTCCTTTGCCTTCAATATCTGATACACTCTACACCTGCACCCAGCGAAAACATTCAGGTTAATTATCTAATCTCATGGAAAAAGACCCATCCGCAATCAATACAATTCATCGCCTCATACTCCAGGGGGCAACTGTGTCAATCGATTCAAGAACCATAGAGAAGGGTTCTGTGTTTTTCGCCCTCAAGGGAGAAAATTTTGACGCCAATCATTTTGCAGCAGGGGCCATCAAAAAGGGTGCAGCCATTGCCGTTGTTGACAACAAGGATATTGAACCCCATGAACAGTTTGTTTTTGTGGAGGATGTTTTGCAGGCCCTGCAGGATGTAGCATCACAGCACCGGGATCTTTTCAAAATCCCCGTTATTGGCATCACGGGTTCCAATGGAAAAACAACTACCAAAGAAATTTTACATGCCGTACTTTCACGCAAATTCAATACACTCTGCACAAAAGGGAATTTCAATAACCATATCGGCGTACCTCTTACGCTGCTTAACCTGACCAAAGAACACCAGGTTGCCATTATTGAAATGGGTGCAAACCATATTGGAGAAATAGCAATGTTGAGCTCCCTGGCAAAACCTACTTCCGGACTTATCACCAACATAGGCAAGGCCCATATTGAAGGCTTTGGCTCCGTAGAAAATATTGTCATTGCAAAAACCGAACTTTACAAGTACCTGCAAGCAAACAATGGGCTTATATTTCTGAATGCTGACAATGAAATCCTCAGCAAACAGGTGAATATCTCCTCATGCATTACTTACGGCAAAGGTGCATCATCCCGGTATACCGGAGATATTGTTGCTTCCTCCCCTTTCCTGGAAATCAGCTTCATCAGCAAACAGAGCAAAACCCAAAGCGAGAAACACTGGCACATCCGGACCCAACTCACCGGCCGTTACAATTTTGAGAACATCATGGCAGCCACAGCCATTGGACTTCACATGGGGGTTTTGCCCGAACAGATCAAAGAAGCCATTGAAAACTATACTCCTGTCAACAGCCGATCGCAATGGAAGGAAACCGGAAAAAATGCCCTCATCATGGATGCTTACAATGCCAATCCTACCAGCATGAAAGCCGCACTGGACAACTTCAACCACATTGAAACCACACAGCCCAAAGCCCTTATCCTGGGCGATATGCTTGAGCTGGGAATAACAGCCGAAGCCGAACACCAGGAAATCATTCAGTTCCTCAGCCGGCACACCTACAATTTTGTGCTACTGGTGGGCAGCGAGTTCAGCAAAATCAGGACACTGCCCAGTAATTACAATGTCTTTCCTGACACAAAAACAGCAGCAGGATGGCTGGAAAACCATGCCCCTGAAAACCATACAATCCTGCTCAAAGGTTCCAGGGGTATCGGACTGGAACAGCTGGAGTGCTTTCTGTAAAATACATTTAAGCAACACGACAAACAAATAACCTATCACAGGGTAAATAAAAAGGAAAAAACATTAATTTTGCAGACTGTTCTTTACACCCTGAATCAAACATGAGACAATAAGATAAATCCAAAACTGGACACCAAACCCACGTCAAACATGAAAAAAACCATTATTTCCCACCTCTCCTTTTTACTTTTGGCTATATCCTGCCTTACCTGTCAGGTTTCGTTGGCCCAGTCAGTGAGTGATACACTTGCTGTGAGAAGACTCATGGAAGAAGGGATCATCAAATTACAAAACAACGAATTGCGCCAGGCTATTCAGCTATTTGATCAGGGGCGGGAAATGCTGCACAAGACTGCTGTAGCCATTGATGAGAGGAATCAGGCCATTATCACCTCCAATCAGTTTACCCGGGATGCAGAAAGACAAATTCAGCAAGGAAATCTTGAGAGTGCATTTGAAATGCTCAATAAAGCCATTGAACTTAACGCAGACAATGTTGAAGCATTAAAATTCAGAGGGTCTATCCGTTTGATACAGGAACAGCAGAAACCCCGGGCCAGGGATCGGGATTATATCGGATTGATAAATGATTATACCAATGCAATTCGTATTGTTGACAGAAAAGTTAACACCTCACCGCGTAACAGCCAGGAACGTAAAGAGTATGAGCGTGAAAAAGCAAAAATCCTCATCAACAGGGCCTATGTAAAGATGCAGGCCAACCGCACCGCTGCATTCAACTCCGCCATTGAAGACTACACCGAAGCCATCAGGAGCGATGATCAGAACTGGGACGGATTTCTTGGAAGGGCGGTTGCTTACAACAAAATCCGCGACAACAGAAGAGAAGTCAATGACTACCTTCGTGCCATAGACCTTATGCAAAGATATGATCACAAAATGTCAGACCAGGATTGGGGCGAACTGTATCTTACAGTTGCCCAGGCTTATGTTAACCTGCGCGACAACAGAAATGCATTTGAATACGCAACGAGAGCTTTCAACCTGGGGAATCATGATGCCGAAAGAATCATGCTTCGCAACAGGCCCTGATACACCCTCTAAATATCGCAATAAAGCTTATTGGATATAACCCGCCTGCAGACCCAACAGATACCCTCTGACTGGCCAACAGCAATCCGGCAAGCAAGGCATACACCGACTGATATTCCCTTCAAAATACCTTCAAAAACAAAGGCTGAATGACATATTCCCATTCAGCCTTTGATTTTTTTTTCAGATAGTCCGTGATTTACTATATTTGTAAGTATAAATTATCGAGAGATCCGCGTTTGTTATACCACCTAAAATATTCATTATGAAGATAGAAGAGAGCATTCTTGAAAGAGCCAAATTATGGACGGGCAGCAATTTTGATGAAAAAACACGCAACCAGGTAGAACATCTTATCCGGAATGACCCTGCGGAGTTAACAGAATCGTTTTACCGGGATTTGGAATTTGGCACCGGAGGGCTGAGAGGAATAATGGGGGTTGGAACCAACCGCATGAACAAATATACGGTGGGAATGGCCACACAGGGCCTTGCCAACTATGTAAAAATGAAATTCCCGGGCGAAACGCTCAAAGCTGCTATCGCATATGACTGTCGCGACAATAGCGAGTTTTTCGCCAGAACAACTGCTGAAATATTTTCAGCCAATGGTTTTGAGGTGTATCTTTTTGAAAGCCTGCGCCCCACACCCCTGCTTTCATTTACCATCAGACATTATGGTTGTCATACGGGAGTAATTATTACCGCATCGCACAACCCTAAAGAATACAATGGCTACAAAGTATACTGGAATGATGGAGCACAACTGGTTGCCCCTCACGATACCAATGTTATTGAAGAAGTGCAAAAAATCACCGATGTTTCGGCCATCAATTTTGATAAAAAACCGGAACTGATTTCCATTATCGGTGAAGAAACTGACAAGGTATATATTGAAAAACTCACTGCCCTGTCTCTTGCACCTGACATCATTCAAAAACACAAAGACCTCAAAATCGTTTTTACGCCCATTCATGGTGCAAGTGTAAAGTTGGTGCCGGATTTACTCAAATCCTTTGGCTTTGAGCAGATTTATAATGTTCCTGAACAGGATATTCCCCGGGGAGATTTCCCAACGGTGATTTCACCCAACCCCGAAGAGCCCGAAGCCTTAACCATGGCAATTGCCAAAGCAGAGGAGGTAAATGCCGACCTGGTGATGGCCACCGACCCCGATGGCGACAGGGTAGGTATTGCCGTGAGGGATCATAACAATGAGTTTGTTTTACTCAATGGAAACCAGGCAGCTTCACTCATCATTTATTACCTTCTCTTCCAGTGGAAAGCCACAGGAAAACTCAAAGGGAACGAGTACATTGTAAAAACCATCGTTACCACCGAACTTCTCAGAGAAATTGCCAATGGCTTCAACACCGAATGTTATGATGTCCTCACAGGCTTCAAGTTTATTGCAGATATCATTCGCAGGCTCGAAGGGGAAAAAACCTTCATCGGAGGAGGCGAAGAAAGCTATGGATACCTTATAGGAGACCTGGTTCGCGACAAGGATGCCACCATCTCCTGCGCCATTATTGCCGAAACCATGGCCTGGGCCAGGGAAAACGGCAAGACTCTTTATCAAATGCTCATTGAGATCTATGTGAAATATGGTTTTTACAAAGAGAAGCTCATCTCCATTACCAAAAAGGGCAAAGAGGGAATGGAAGAGATAAACAACATGATGGACAAGTTCAGAAACCATCCTCCTGCTCATATTGACGGAGTAGAGCTTGTTGTTATCAAAGATTATAAACTGAGTATGGAGAAACATTTGAAAACCGGCACCGAAAAGCTTATCGACCTGCCCAAATCCAATGTAATCCAGTTTTTCCTTGAAGATGGCAGTGTAATTACCATGCGACCCAGCGGTACTGAACCCAAAATCAAATTCTACTTTGGCGTGAAAGAGAAACTGGACCAGAAGGAAGATTTTGAAGCAGTTGAAAAAACCCTCGGCGCAAAGCTTAATAAACTGGCAGAGAGCATACAACAGGTGTAATATATTTTTTTATTAAAGAGTATTTCTGATAGAAAACCTTACTATTTTTGCAGGCATTTTTTGCAATGTAGTAAGGTTTTTTTCTATGAGAACAGTCATTCTGCTTTTGATTTCAAATATATTCATGACTTTTGCCTGGTATGGTCACCTTAAATTTAAGGAGGTGGCTTTGTGGAAAGTTATCATGATTGCCTGGTTTATTGCCTTTTTCGAATACATTTTCATGGTGCCGGCCAACAGGATTGGGTATGAGCAATTCAATGCTGCCCAGCTGAAAACCATACAGGAGATTATTACCCTCGTTGTCTTTGGCTTCTTCTCCGTTTTGTACCTGAAAGAAGAGTTTAAATGGAATTATGCCGTGGGATTTGGATTTCTCATTTTAGCGGCCTTTTTTATCTTCAAAAAATGGTAAGTTTCTTGCCGTGGCAAGTATCCGCGGCATTGAGAATGAAAAGCAATGGCATTCTGTCCCGTCAAACCTACCGGGTTGTGCAACAGGAAAAGCACTCCGGGTGGGTTTTATCTGAATGCACTTCTCTCCTCTTTCAGCCGTTGCAATGACTCCGGATGATCCGGATATTCCAGGTATTGATTGTACGCCTCAATAAAGTCCGGATAATCTTTGTACAGGGCATTCAGCCGTTGATCAAGCGGAACAAGCATCATCACTGCAAAAAGCGATGCCAGCACCCATGAGCGCACAAGAAACTGTTTAAGGAAGGATGTCTCCACTTTTCCCTGCCAAAGAGAAAAGTAGCAAAGGCCGATGATCGATACATTGAAAAGAAAGGCAAGAAGGATCATCGTGTTCATGGCAGCATAAAAATTAACTGCATACATAATGGTAATAAAGCTGAAGGAATAAAGAAACCCAAAGGTGATGCTTCCGGAAATCTGAAACAACGATAACTCTTTGCGCTTCCATTTATCAAACAAATCCAACGGCCTTGTCCGGTTAAAAAGAAAAAGTCCAAACCACATGTAAAAGATTGCCATCAAGGTGAGCATAACTCTTAAAAAAACCTGTAGTTCGATACCGAAAAATATCCGGTAAACTATCAAACCCAATATCAGCAAAACACTGATTGCTTCAAATTTTCTCATAATTTAGAAGGGAGATAACGCTTTTATTTAGTATCGCAGGCTGCAAAAATGCAATAATTTGGATGATTCTGCAAACTTTTAACCATATTTGATGATCTACGCACCCATTTGGGGATACATCAACTTTTCCCTGCAATATTTACTTCGGGCTCCAAATGCACCCCAAACAATTCTGCTACCGATGCCTGTATCTTGCCTGAAAGGGACAATATCTCTTCTCCGGTGGCCTTGCCATAATTAACCAGTACCAGCGCCTGCTGCTGATGCACTCCTGCATCGCCCTCACGATATCCTTTCCATCCTGCCCGCTCAATAAGCCATGCCGCCGGAATTTTCACTCCTCCCGCTTCAGTCTTCCAAGAAGGTATTGCAACAAATTCTCGGGAAAGCTCCTGGTATTTTTTTTCATCGATGACAGGATTCTTGAAGAAACTTCCTGCATTGCCCAGCTTTTTAGGATCAGGAAGTTTTGTCCTTCGAATATGCTGTATAGCTGTCATAACATCTTTTATTCCCGGCGACTCTATCCCCATCAGCTGCAGCTGTTCCTTTACGGCACCATAACCGGTCAGAATTTGATGGTTATTTTTTGTTAACCGGAAACATACCGACAGGATAATGTATTTGTTTTTTGCCTCCATTTTAAAAACACTCTCCCGGTAACCAAACCGGCAGTCTGCCTTATAAAAGGTATGAATTGCGCCTGTTTCTATTTCCCAGGCTTCCAGGCTGTGGAATGTATCTTTCAGCTCAACTCCATAGGCACCGATATTTTGCATGGGGCTGGTACCCAGATTCCCGGGGATCAAAGTCAGGTTTTCAATACCTCCCCAGTTTTGTGCAACGCAGTACTCCACAAAGTTTTCCCATCCTTCTCCGGCCATGGCTTTCACATACACCGAATCAGCGGTTTCTTTTACCACCTCTATTCCTTTGGTAGCAATCCGCAGGACAAAACCCCGGAAGTCCTCCGTAAACAACAAATTGCTGCCCCCACCAAGTACAAGCAACGGAAAATCTCTCCACTCTTTCTGCTTTCGAAAATCATGCAACTGCTCCGTGGATTGAAGTTCGGCATAATACAAGGCTTTTGCATCCAGTCCGAAAGTATTGAAATCCTTAAGAGAAACATTTGTATGTACCTGCATATCCATCACTTAAAAAAAACCGTTAGTTTGGGGCAAATATATAACAAAAGCGGCTAAGAATGAAGTTAGCCGCTTTTGTCAAAAACAATCTGACGGAAAATTATCTTGTTAGAATGATAGACTTTTCATCCACAAGTTTTCGCAGGTTAATGAGTGCATATCTCATCCGGCCCAATGCCGTATTGATACTTACATTGGTTTGCTCTGCGATTTCCTTGAAACTCATGTCGGAATAATGTCTCATCTTCAGCACCTGTTTTTGTTCTTCGGGAAGGTACTCTATCAACGTTTTTACATCCTGGTGTATTTGCTCAACGATCATCTTATCTTCAATGGTTTCGTCAAAGATCCTGAGTGTTTCGAAAATATCATAATCTTCACTGTTTTCAACCATGGGCATCCGTTTGGATTTCCTGAAAAAATCAATGATTAGATTATGCGCAATCCGCATTACCCATGGGAGAAATTTCCCTTCCTCATTATAGGCACCGGCTCTCAATGTATTGATAACCTTGATAAAGGTATCCTGAAAGATATCTTCAGCAAGATGCCTGTCCTTGACAATGAGCATGATGTAAGAGAAAATTTTACTTTGGTGCTTTCGTATTAAAGCTTCCAACGAAGAGTGATCACCTTCTATGTATTGGCGAACTAGCTCTTGATCGCTAATTATACGGTCATTCATAACAATGGCCTCCTTATTAATGATTAAATCAAGAGTAAAGTTCTTTCTATAGTTCGCCTCCTATATTTTTGGTTTTACAATCAGGTGAATTGAAGTATTTGTATTTTACTACAGGCAAATATAACTGTTTTTTTATTGTGTAAACATTAAAATTAATTTTTATTTTTTCCCATTTGTTGGCACACATCTTATTAAACAATCATTTTATACAACCTGCAATCCCAAATGAACGACTAAATGATTTATCGATTTTAGGGTAAAGATATTTTGCTGTTAAAAATTATCAAAAACCATTCCAGAAAACAATAAACTGGTTTAATTGTTTCACGTGCTCTTCGTTACTTCCGGAGGCAATACCGGTAAATAAGAACACTAAGCTCCGTTATGGCAAATGCAAATCTGCGCACTACACAACCCTGTTTATTGCTGGTGGAACCAAAGAGAAACCCGGGCTTTATGTAAAAATCCGGTAATAATATGGTAATTTTGCAGGATTTATTTTCCCAAAGTACAACATGATATCAGATATAGAATTAAGCAAATTAGATCCCAGGGAGTATATCCTTATTAAGGGTGCCCGCGTCCACAATCTCCAGTCAGTAAATGTGGCTATTGAAAGAAAGCAACTGGTAGTGATTACCGGGTTGTCAGGTTCAGGGAAATCCTCGCTTGCATTTGACACCCTCTACTCTGAGGGTCAGAGAAGATATGTAGAAAGCCTGAGCTCCTATGCGCGCCAGTTCCTGGGACGCATGCACAAGCCAGAGGTAGACTATATCAAAGGAATTTCGCCCGCTATTGCCATAGAACAAAAAGTAAATACACGCAATCCACGATCAACGGTGGGCACCTCAACCGAAATATACGATTACCTGAAGCTGTTGTTTGCCCGCATTGGCAAAACCAGGTCACCTGTATCGGGCAACCTGGTTAAAAGGCATACCGTGACGGATGTAGTAGACTATGTTATGGCCCTTCCCCAGGAGAGCAAAGTGATATTTTTCGCCCCTATCGACCTGACCAACGGGAGAAATTTCAGTGAGCAACTTGCCATTTTATTGCAGCAGGGCTTCACACGCGTATTGTTCAACGACAAGATACTGCGCATCGAAGAGCTTATTCCTCTGCTGGAAAAACAGTCGCCTAAGCAAAAGCCGGCCATTGTGATTGATCGCTTTGCGGTAGACTCCAATGATGTCGACCTCAAGGCAAGGATTGGAGACTCTGCACAGACTGCCTTTTACGAAGGGAGCGGTGAGTGCTGGATAGAAATCGAGTCGCTGCAGGGAACAAGCAAAGAATACTTCTCCAACCGCTTTGAACTGGACGGGATGAGCTTTGAAGAACCTTCGCCCAACCTTTTTGCCTTCAATAACCCTTTCGGTGCCTGCAAAACCTGCGAAGGTTTCGGCAGTATAATCGGCATTGATGAAGACCTGGTCATTCCCAACAAAAGCTTGTCTGTGTATGACGGAGCCATCGTTTGCTGGAAAGGGGAGAAAATGAGCGAATGGAACCAGCAACTTATCAATACGGCCTATAAATTTGATTTCCCCATCCATAAACCCTTCTACCAGCTTTCTCCGGCACAAAAACAACTGCTGTGGGATGGCAATGAGCATTTCGGGGGGCTGAATGCCTTCTTCAAAATGATCGAAGAAAACACTTACAAGATTCAATACAGAGTGATGCTCTCCAGGTACAGGGGCAAAACGTCCTGCCCTGATTGCAAGGGTACACGGCTGCGAAAGGATGCCAACTACGTTAAGATTGCCGGAAAAAGCATTACCGATTTGGTGCTGATGCCACTGGATGAACTGGTGGTATTCTTTGAGAACCTGCAACTTGACCAGCATGACAAAGATGTATCCAAAAGGCTGCTGCTGGAAATCAACAACCGGCTGGAGTTCCTCAATGATGTAGGACTGGGATACCTCACCCTCAACCGCCTCTCCTCTACCCTATCGGGCGGTGAGTCGCAACGCATCAACCTTGCCACTTCCCTGGGAAGCAGCCTGGTGGGCTCTCTTTACATCCTGGATGAACCCAGCATTGGATTGCATCAGCGCGATACAATGCGTCTTATCGGCGTGCTGAAAAAACTCCGTGATTTGGGCAACACCGTAATAGTTGTAGAACATGACGAAGACATTATGCGCACTGCAGGGCAGATTATCGACATCGGACCCCTGGCAGGATCGCTGGGAGGGAAAGTTCTCTACCAGGGAAACTTTGAGGGATTGATAAAAAACGGGGAAAGCTACACCGCAGCCTACCTCAATGGCGAAAAAAGCATTCCCGTCCCCTCCAAAAGAAGGAAATGGAAGGAATTTATTGAATTGCAGGGAGTACGCCAGCACAACCTCAAAGGATTCAGTGTAAAAATCCCATTGCGGATCATGACCGTTATTACCGGAGTAAGCGGTTCAGGCAAATCGACCCTGGTAAAAACCATCCTCTACCCTGCTCTAAAGAAAATGCACGGTGGGTATGGAGAGAAAACCGGGAAATACGATATGCTAACCGGCGATTATGCTTCTTTGAGTGAAGTGGAGTTTATTGATCAGAATCCCATTGGCAGATCATCCCGCTCCAACCCGGTTACCTATATCAAAGCCTACGACGAAATCCGAACCCTGTGGGCACAGAATCCCCTCTCCAAAGCAAGAGGTTACACCCCGGGATATTTTAGTTTTAATATCGACGGTGGTCGTTGTTCGGAGTGCGAAGGAGAAGGAAAGGTGAAAATCGAAATGCAGTTCATGGCTGACATCAGCCTGCAATGCGAAACCTGCAATGGCACGCGCTTCAAAGAAGAGATACTCGACATCAAATACCAGGAAAAAGCGATACATGAAATCCTGGACATGACCGTAGACGAAGCCATCACCTTTTTTGCCGAATCCACCGAGAAACCTGCCGTTGGCAAAAGAATTGCAGAAAAACTGAAGCCCCTGCAGGATGTGGGACTTGGATACATCAAACTCGGGCAATCTTCAAGCACGCTTTCGGGTGGAGAGGCACAGCGTATCAAGCTGGCATCTTTTCTAAGCAAAGGAAGCTCACAGCAAAAGACACTTTTTATTTTTGACGAGCCCACTACCGGACTTCACTTCCATGACATCCACGTATTGCTCAAAGCATTTGAAGCCCTGCTTGACAATGGCCACAGCATTGTCATCATTGAACACAACCCTGACATCATCAAATCTGCCGACTGGATAATCGACCTGGGTCCCGAAGGGGGCGAAAAGGGAGGAAATCTGGTCTTCGAAGGCACACCCGAGGATTTGGTGAAATGCAAAAACTCTTATACGGGGAAGTTTTTGAGTGAGAAGCTTATTGTTAAGTGAAAAACTAAAAATGAAAAGTGAAAGGAAAGTTGAAAGCTCAAAGGTGAAAGGCGGAATAGAAAGTAGAATTCAGCTCGTCCGGTGGCGACTTCAAGCTCGCCTCCGGACTAAAGCAAAGAGCAATAC
>RECE01000122.1 GCA_007694165.1 Bacteroidota bacterium | reverse complement strand
TTTACTGGAATTTGGCTTCAAATATAGCTATACCTTTCAGCATAATAATTTTTATCTACGCTTAAGCATTCCAATTTCAGGCCAATTGTGTCTAAGTATTGGCAGTTAATGTTTTATGTTTTGTAATGAGGTTTTTAAAGAGATAATTTGTTCGTTTACGAACATAGGTTGCGGGTTTTTGAACAGGTGCTTTGCATTGCCGGGAGATTCAGCAGGTTTAATAAATGAGAACAAGCCTTATAGAGATAAATAAGGTAATTAGGTTAAGGGAGTGCCTCAGAACATTGTTACTAAGGCAATAAGGTTGAATAAATGCCTCAACCCAACGCTTATGAAGGTATTGATGTTAAGTATATAAAGACGATTACAAGGGACTAATTAAATTTCGCAAAAAACATTGAAGTAGGAAGTTTAGTTCATGTCTTTAATAGTTTAATAAGGTAATAAGGTCAAGGGAGTGAGACAGGTAAAGGCTGGTTGCTAAGGTAATAAGGTTAAAGCATTGCATTCGGTTATTGCTGATGAAGTTAAGCAAACCTTGTTGTTTTATTAACAGGTCGATATAAGTAATTGCCCCTTTAATATCTTAGTAATGGCTCAATTCAGGCAGCGATAACCAACCTTATTACCTTAGTAACTGCCAGGTTCAAATAACTATACTTAACCTTATTACCTTATTGGCTAAATACTGACAGGAGAATTAAATTAAAACACAAAAACATTGTATTTTAGTAAAAAAATTAACTTTAAAATAGAAAAAAAACAGCTTCGTTATGAGAATTGAATACCATAATCTTTATACCCATTTTATTCTTATCACCCAAAACAGATATCCCTATATTTTGGAAGAATCAAGAATTCGTATTGAAAAATACATAACCGGAATAGTGAATAATATGAATTCCAGGCTATATGCGATTTATGCAAACCCGGAACATGTGCATTTTCTGGTTTCCCGCTCTCCGAAAATTTCTGAGGAGGAATTAATTATCCGTGTTGCTAACAGTTCATCAGATTTTATAAATGAAAACAAGCTTACCAAAGACAAATTTCTGTGGCAGCAAAGTGCATCTGCTTTTTCTGTTTCAAAATCTGATGTCGATAAGGTTTGTAAGTATATCCTAAATCAACCTGAACATCACAAAAAGAAGACTTTTGAAGACGAATACAAGGAACTAATTAAATTTTACCAAAAAACATTAAAGTGGGATGTTTAGATAATGTCTTTTTTTAATAAGGTAATAAGGTCAAGGGAGTGAGGCAGATAAAGGCTGGTTACTAAGATAATAAGGTTAAAGAAGTGCATTAGGCCATTGTTGGTTACTAAGGTAATAAGGTTGAGGAAGTGCCTCAACTCAGAGCTTATGAAGGTATTAAGGTTAAAGAAGTGCATTCGGCCATTGCTGAAATAGGTAGGCTAACCTAATTAGAATGTTAACAGGTAGATTCAAGTAGTTGCCCGTTATTATTACCTTAGAAATGAGTCAATTTAAGTAGCGATAACCAACCTTATTACCTTAGTAGCGGCCAGGTTCAAATAACTATACTTAACCTTATTACCTTATTGGTTAAATCTTGACAGGAAAATTCAATTAAAACACAAAACATTGAAGTGGGATGTTTAGATAATGTCTGTTTTTAATTAAAGTAATAAGGTTATAGCGTGCATTACTTAATTGTTGGTTGCTTTCTGTGCGTTTCCGAACATGTGTTGTAGGTATATGGACAGGTGCTTTGTATTCCCTGTAGCTGGGAATTGCTGCGCAAGTTTCTGTTTTTTTCGTCCAGTCACTTTAATTTTCCGGCTTGCTGCCTCCCCCATTCCCCTAAATAAATAAAGTGTTACAGTCCGTCATAAGCTAAAGATTTCTGGCATGATTATCGATAGACGGAGCCCTTGAAATCAAAAAGAAAAAAATCGATTATCTTCGCACAAATCCAGCAAACGGTAAAAGGTCCTGCCGCCAGCTGATATCCAAAAACAAAAGGACCCCACAATCAACAAAATAATCATAATGAAAAAAATCCTAACTCTTACTCTTTTAGTGCTTTTCATGGTGCCGACCCAATCACAGGCACAATCAACTCCCACTGAAGAAAAAAATGTAATTAAGGTAAACACTCTTTCACTGATCATTGGAACAGGACAAGTCTTTTATGAGCGGAAGTTTACTGATGCAGGTTCAGGTCAGCTGGGTATTTCATACATGAGCTACAAATTTGGTGACGTAGGTTTCTCAGGATTGGTATTCACCCCTGAATATAGGTGGTATTTCCAGCGAAATGCTCTGGATGGTGTTTATACAGCCCCCTATGCAAAATTTGCCAATTATAGTCTTAGCCAGAACTCAGCCAGTGCGGACTACACAAACTATGGTGGTGGTGTGGTTATTGGCCGCCAATGGATAAGAAACTCAGGCTTTACTCTCGACCTGTATTTTGGTGGCCATTATGGTAGTGGAAAACTTTCTGCATCCAATGAATCAGAAGATTGGGAAAGTGATCGTTTCGAAGGTTTTCGCCCAAGAATAGGCTTTTTGCTGGGCTTTGCTTTCTAAAACATAAGAAGTCCATACAACATAACAGCGGAACCTCAAAACTTGGTTCCGCTTTTTTTTACCCCTAAGCTTGTCCGGAGACTTTAATCTTGCGTTCTCACTAACTTTTGCATTTCTTATCATTGGCAGCAGAACGCAGTGAAGAAAAGCATCCCGAAAACACAGGTTCTGATATACTATTCATCAAAAAAAATCATTAGTGTCCGGTAAAATTTTAAGATTCAAAATTGATGAAGATAGACCTCTCACTACGTTCGAGGTGACAGATAGTTAGGTTCGCTGGGGGTGGGGGTTGGTGACGGCTTCGTCGCCACCAACCCCCACCCCCTCCAAAAACGCTGTATCCCTTGTCATTTCGATCCCGCTTTTTTGCGGGAAGACCACGAAGTAGCAGCGAAGCTAAATCTCGAAAGTTTTACCGGACACCACTGAAAAAAAATATAAACAACCAGACTGAATTATGGAAAAGGTATTTTGAATTGCCTTAAAATATGGAGATTGTCTGTATTGGATAAAAACGGACACATGTAAGCAGGAATGAGCAATTTTAACAGGGTGCTTGTCTGGATAGTATTTTGCAAAGTGCAGATATTGAGTTAGGTAGTGCGTGTGGTGTATGTTTTGATAATACATTATTTTTAAACTCGCTGGCGATGATAAAAAACTACCTGCTGCTTGCCTTCAGGAATATGAAGCGGCAACCCACACTGACATTTATCAATGTCCTGGGACTGGCCTTCGGAATGGCCGCCACCATTATTCTTACCCTGTTTGTGAAACATGAACGCAGTTTCGAAAACATGCATGACAATGCCCCCCGGGTTTACCGGCTCATTACTAAATTTCACGGGCATTTCGACTATACCATTCCCTTTACACTGGCATTGACAGGCCCCGGTCTTGCGGAAAATATACCTGAAGTGGAGTCTTTTTCGCGCATTCTGTCCAGGCATACCACCCTGGAAAAAGATGACAAACACTTTACAAACATCCGCGCCTTTTATGTGGATTCCTGCTTCAGTGACATTTTCAGTTTCCCTGTTCTGGAGGGAAATCCCAAAAACTCCCTGAACAATCCATCACATATTATTCTTACCCGGAAAATTGCAGAGAATCTTTTCCCCGATGGTTCTGCTGTTGGACAAGTGCTGGAGATGGATGTTTTAAGGATGAATATTGAGAGGGATCAGCATGAAACCCGGAGGATGCCTTTTGTGGTAGGAGCAGTAATTGAGGATCCTCCAACCCATACACACCTGCAATTTGAAGTTCTGGTGCCGTTGCTGGTTATCCCGGATGAAGAGCAAAACCAGCTGATGAATTTCTTTGCCACCTATCTTCTGCTGAATACACCGCCAGATAAAGAAGTGGAAGAAAAAATTGCTACCCTTGCCACAGCGTTGGTTTTAGATGTTTTTGGTAACTACCTGCAGGCTTCCATTCATCTGCAAGGCTTGCAAAATATCCATTTTGGGCAGCATCTCGACAGCGATCTGAGTCCTAAAGGAAACTATCAGAATATCCTGATAATGACTGGTCTGGCCATTTTTATTCTCACCATTGCCATTTTTAATTTCATCAACCTCATTACCGCCCAGGCTGATAAAAGAATCATCGAAACGGGTATCAGGAAAGTAGCCGGTGCACAAAAGAAAAACATTGTATACCAGTTTCTGGGAGAATCGGTGCTGGTTGCTTTCATTGCCCTGGTAATCTCACTGATTCTTGTGGAAGTATTCCTTCCGCCGTTTGCGGCTCTCCTGGAGCGTGATCTGGCCCTGAATGCCTTTTTCAGTTTTTCTTTCATCGCTTCATTGTTTTTACTGGCATTGTGTGTTGGGTTGATAGCCGGTCTTTATCCGGCGTTCAGTTTTGCAGGGCATCAGCCGGTTGAGATATTAAAAGGACAGCTGAACCTGGGGAACAGAACTCCTTTTTTGCGCATTGCCCTGGTTGTTTCCCAGTTTGTCATTGTGGTTTTCCTGATTGTATTTCTGTGGGTGGTCAATAACCAGATCCGCTATATGAAACATGATAACCTGGGGTTTGATAAAGAAAATGTGTTGTTGTTCAGGGGGTTAACTCCCGGTATTAAATCGTCCTATCCGGCCATCAAACATGAGTTGCTGCAATTGCCTGAAGTGTCAGCAGTTACGGCCTCGCAGGCGGTGCCGGGCGTTGGAGGGAGCAGCCAGGTTTTCCGTCGGCGCGATCAAAGCATCGAAGAGGCCATCCCCATTATCTATTTTGCCACCATTGACGAGTTTATTGATTTCTACGATATCCCACTGCTGGCAGGTCGCTGGCTCGATGAAAGAATACAGACCGACAACTATGAGTATGTTGTGAACCAGGAAACTGTAAGAAGGCTGGGTCTGAAGGATCCTATCGGGGCAGATGTGGCTTTATGGGAATATCATGGAAAGATAATCGGGGTGGTGGAAGACTTTCATTTTCAGAGTCTGCATGAGCCTATAGGAGCGCTGGTATTCAACAGGTATTTCGATGAGATCAGGATCATCTCCGTAAAGGTAAACAGCAACAATCTGCCGGCAGCCCGGGAAAGGATTGAGCAGGTTTTTATGAAATCTGATAATGCTTACGGGGTTAACAGTGGCTGGCTTGACGATATTTATTCTCAATCCTACCGTTTTGAAGACAGAAGTTTTTCCATCATCCTTTATGCATCCTCGGTGGCTATCATCATTGCGCTTCTGGGGTTATACGGTTTGTCGAGTTACATGATTCTGTCGCGTCGCAGAGAGATAAGCCTGAGAAAAGTGCTGGGTGCAACACTTATGCAGATAATGCTGGTGTTTTTTAAAGTGATATTGAAATGGATTCTCATTGCCATTGTTATCGCCTGGCCACTGGCATGGCTGGCAGCAAACCGATGGTTGGATAATTTTGCCTACCAGATAGATCTGGCACCTTTCTTTTTTCTGATGTCAGCTCTTGTTACACTGTTGATCGCCACCCTTACGATAGTTTATCAAACTTTCAGGGCAGCACGCCAGTCGCCTGTTGAAGCGATGAAGCGCTGATGTGCAGGGGAATAAGTCAATTTTTTTAATGGACTGCTTAAAAAAGGTGTATAAGGCAATTTGCTATTTTTTTATCTTTGAAAAAAAGTGCTATGGGTACTGATTCGGAGATAAAAACCTACCACCATTTCAACGATTATTATGTCGATGCCAATGCATTGATCCGGGCGAAGCATGATGATTTTCATGCGTTTCGCTTCAGCGAAGCGGGTGATGGGCTTGTGTTAAAAATGGGTCCCTTCCGCAAATCCTATTATCATTTTGCCATAGGCCGCGTGCTCAATGCCCATGTTGGTGTTTTTGACACCCGCACCATAACCGAAAATTACTCCCTGGTGGTGTATCTGCCCGGGCAAATCATTCACTGGGAGAAAACCGGAGACTGGGACGGATACCTGGTCAATGTAAAAGAACATTTTCTGAACCTTGGAAGTATTGCTCATCTTACGGAGAGCTATAGCTTTCTGCACCGTATGCAACCGCTGGTCTTTAATCTGCGCAAAGCCGATTACCAGGCTTTGAGTAGTTTTTTTGAACTTATGCTCCTGGAACAACAGGAAATGAGGGAAGAAAACATTCTTGTGATCCGCAACCTGATGCAGGTGATGATAGTGTATGTCAACCGGATTGTATCGCAGATGAAAACCACCGGCAGTTTTGTGGAGTTGCAATACCAGAAAGTTGCCACCAGGTTTAAGAGCCTGGTTTTTGAACATTACATAAAAAACAAGACAGTGGCTTATTATGCCTCTCTGCTGGGAGTAACCCCGGCTTACCTTGGCGAAGCGGTAAAAAAGGTTTTTCATACCACCCCCAAAGACATCATCAATGAGATTATTTTTCTGCATGCCAAGACCCTGCTCTCCTCAACCGATACCGGAATCAAAGAGCTGGCCTGGTCGCTGAACTTTGATGATTACAGCCATTTCGTGAAGTTTTTCAAAAAGATGAATGGATTGTCACCGGCGGAATTCAGGAAGCAGATGAAGGGGTAGCATCGTTAGCCGGAAGCTGGAAATTGCTGCGCAAGTTTCCAGTTCCTTCGGTCCGGGAATTTCCAGCTTGCAACAGCAACTGGAAGCTTCCGGGTTGAGAAGAATAAAAGTCTCAATATCCTGAGACCTGAAATTCCATAAGTTGAGACCTCAAAACCATTCTATGATACCTCCATGAAATCAGATAGTATTTCCTTTGCATCAAAATACATCACCATAAATTTTAAAACGATGCAAAGAAAAATTAGTACTACCGGAATCATCTTCGTTTTTCTTCTGATGGGCTGTGCCAGCCAGCAAGGAATACAGGATGACAAAAAATGGTCTCCCATATACCGCCTTCAACTGGGTACCAACAAAGGGGGAATAGTGGAGAATACCGATATGGCTGTTGTGGACAATGCCGGGGTAGATGCATTTTCCGGCGCCACTCGCAGAGGGGTTAATGCCAGCGGTAAAGTGATGCTTCCCATAAGAGGCAACTTTGTGGAAACGGGCATCGATTTGATGTACAACAGCCAGACCTTTACCTATAATGATGCAGCCAATGATTTCATGGGCGAACGTAAGTTAGGAGTTACACAATTTATGGTGCCTCTGACTTACAGCATTGCCCTTTTCAGGGAAAATCACCCGCAGGGCTTATTCCAGTTCAAGTTGGGTTACGCTGCGCAGTTCAACCTTTTTTCCGTTTCTGATGGCCATGCAAATTTGCCCGGTTACAGCACCCATGCTTTCAGTAACGGCGCCACCCTCGGGTTTTCCACAACACCCATAAGGTTGAAAAACGGGACAAGGCTGGGATTCTTTGTGGATGGATACCGCGGCACCCGGGCATATGAGGACTTTTACAATCAATCCGAATTTGAAATCCCGGGAACCGCTTTCTTAAAGTATGGGATAATTTTTCAGTTTTAAGTATTGAACGCGGATAACACAGATAAGATAATTCATTGCAAAAAGATGCAAATCCTCTGTAAAAGCCCAATTCTGACTATTATTGCAATTGCAATTGTATTGATCAGTTCTGCTGCGGAAAAAGATACTGTTATGAAAAAGAAAAATACTTCTAAAATAATGCATCGTGTAATCGATGCGTGGATAGATATTGATGCGCAACCCGAAGAAGTATGGGAAGTACTCGTGGATTTCAAATCGTGGGAATCATGGAACTCTTTTATTCCTATGGTCGAAGGAAATTTAGAGGTGGGTGAACGCCTGCGTATCAAGGTTGTTCCGCCTGATTTAAAACCAATGATATTTGAGCCGGAAGTCTACGAAGTAATACCCTGCCAAAAAATTCTCTGGGGTGGCAGTTTTCTGAAAATTATATATCGTGGAGACCATGCTTTTCTTATAGAACCTGCTCCGGATGGAAAAACCCGGTTTCGGCAAATTGAAAGATTCAGAGGACCCATGGTTTTATTTATGGGTGGTATGATA
>RECE01000235.1 GCA_007694165.1 Bacteroidota bacterium | reverse complement strand
AAAGAATGGCCACTCTTGCCTTTTAAGGGCAAAAGTGACCATTGCAATAAACAATCAGTTAGATGGTTTTTTTCTTAGAGTGATCCCATGATAAGGAATGTTGCGGCAAAAGCAACAATCGCATAGAGTTCTGGGAATACCG
The DNA here is from genome assembly GCA_007694165.1 of Bacteroidota bacterium. Taxonomy (GTDB): domain Bacteria; phylum Bacteroidota; class Bacteroidia; order Bacteroidales; family UBA7960; genus SKVR01. Next base: position 7,973 of record RECE01000235.1, on the reverse strand, counting down.
CGAGGATCAGCGTGCTTCCGAATACGTTGTATCCGGAGCCGATGGCTGCGATACCGTTGGCACAAACCTGCCCCTGGCGGATAGCTGAAAGCAGACCTACAAAGCCCAGTGCCAGTCCGGCACCAAAAATAGCTGCTGCAGTGACCCAGGTGATATCTGCCACGAGAAATCCTGAAAGGATAAAGTAACCCATAAATCCGTAAAGACCCTGGGTTCCGGGCAGTGCTGACAATACGAGGTAGTTACCAAAAGCTTCGTCATTTTTCTTCATAGCTCCCACAGAGGCATTACCCCCCATAGATACTCCAAAAGCACTGCCGATGCCGGCCAATCCTATCATCAATCCGATTCCGATGTAAGCTAAAATAATAGGTTCCATAATGATTTAATATTTAATTTGAGTGAAACGTTAGGTTAATTTTTTAAATGGATGATATTTCTTTCCACCACCGGAAAAACCGGCATTTTTATAAAATTCTACGAAAGTAAGACGCATGGGGTGTACAAAAGCCCCAAGCCCCGACATAAACAGGTTGATGCTGTGTCCGATAACCAGGATGATCACCATGATAATGATGCTCAACACCGGAATATTTCCACTCATGGATACGGCCAGGCTGTTGAATACAAAACCAAGGATGGCACTGGAAATACCCAGGGCAAACAAGCGGATGTAAGACAACAGGTCTCCAAGTATACCTGTAACCATGTTGTAGCTGTCCCAGAGTCCAACGCCAAGATTCATGAAAACATTTCGCGTAAGGTTATTGAGCAGCAGAATCATCGAACCGCTCACACCCAGCAATACGTACCATACCGGAGTAAGACTGCTGCTTTCTACGGCAGTAAACTCACCAATGGAATACACTGAAATAGAACCTACCAGAAGCACAAACCATCCCATGGTTCCAATAGCCAGTTTCCAGCCAAACTGCCGGGTCTCGTTGATGATCTTCAGTACCATCCCAAAAAGAATCTGAATGGCACCCAACCCAATAGAAAGGTAAAACAGTACATTGTTGATATCGGTTCCTTGTCCACTGAGCCATTCATTCATATTGGCATAAATGGGGATAGAGGTTGCATACAATGGAATTCCAAAGAACGTTCCCCCCACGATACCAAAGAAAATGGTAGATAGACCCAGGTAAAACACCAGTCCCATCACCTGCTTCAGTTCTTTTGGTACTTTTTTCTTGAGTGCCAGGGCCGCGATGGCCATCAGGATACCGTAACCGGCATCCCCGAGACAGAAACCAAAGAAAATGGTGTAAAAGGGAGCAAAGAACGGGGTAAGATCCATCTCTCCATATTTGGGCAGCGAGTAGAGCTCACCCAGCATTTCAAATTTCTTTGAGAAGTTTTTGTTACTAAGTGCAACGGGAACTTTGTCCTCTTTGGTTGCTCTTTGCTCGGTATACAGATAGTTATGCTGTTCGAGATAGATATCGAGGTCCGCTTTGAGTTTCTGGGGCACCCATCCTTCCAGAAGCATCACTTTTTCTTCTGCTTCGGGCCGTGTGTGCATAATGGTGGAGTCAAACTCAACCGATTCTACCATCTGCCTGAAATAGCGGTCAATGGCAAGCATACTTTCTTCGGCATGCTTGTCGAAAAGAGCATGCAATAACTTAATTGCTTTCTCTGTCTCTTCTTTCTCTGCTATTATTTCGGAGATAGGTCTTTCGGGTGGACGCATTTCCTCTGCAGGGATCTCTTCAGTAAGGTATCCCTTTTCCACCATCACAAAATAGACTTGCCCAGCATGATGAGAAATGACCTCTATGGGGTATTCATACTTCCATTTCTCTTCAAAACGCTTGACGGCAATGGAGTAAAAGCGCAGTTTGATTCGGTTCTCTCCAAGTTTGGTCAGAGTTTCACGCGAGAAATCTCCCCAGGCTTCCACCAGGGATATCTCTTTCTTCAAAGTCGTAAGGTGTTGCTGCTTAACTTCCAGATCGGCCATTGCGTTTTTCACAATATCAAAGGCCTCTGAGCCGGAAATAGAACAGTCACCATCGCGTCGTTCAATTTCCCGTTTGGCGAGAAATTTCATGACCGACTCTACATCTTTTATGTGCTCATATTTGTCCCTGATTTCTGCGGTTACCTCTTTTTCCTTTTCTATAACATGCACAACCCCGAGGCGGCGCAAATCGAGAAGGAATTTCCGGTAATCGCTGTGAAACACCAGGAACGAATATTTGGTCATGGGTTGTATCATAAACTTTCCTCCATTTCCTGAATACGTGATTTCACAATTTTCTGTGCAGCTTTCGACAAGTTTTCTTCGTCTTCCATAAATCGTTTTATTTTTCGGATGGCATCCTGAAAGCCTGGTATCTGCACCTTTTCGTAAAGGTTCACCTTTTGGGTAGTTTTACGGCGGGCGTGATCAAGCAGTCTCATTTTCTGATTGAACACTTCGCTTTCTATGGCAATCTGCGCAAGTTCCTTACTGATGGCAACACCATCCAGAAACCAGGAGGGCCGGTTGAAAACGCTGAATTCCTTCAGAGAAAAATCAACGCCTTCCAGCACAGGAGTTTTCACCCCTGCAATCTTCTTAACCGAAAGCTCAACATCTTCTACAGAAACCAGATCGTTGTCAAATTCACCCCATATTTCTACGGCATGCTGATAATCCTCCAGTTTCTTTTTTAGTTGCTTATCGAGGGCTTCGGCTTCAGTTTTTGCCTTTTTTACCTCAACACGCAAAGCAGCTTCCTTGTTCTTCAGGGTAGGCAATGCCTTCTCCCTTACCTTGAGCTGCTTCTCAAGTTGCTGTAAAGAGGTTTTATTATATTGAAACTTTATAGCCATATTATTATTGGTTTAGGGATTAGGGATTGGGGACTTGGTACAGGGATTAGCAGGTGAACCCGTTGGATTGTATTCCTGTTTACACCCTGCCTTATCCGGGTATCCTTAACCTATTTCTTCTTCCAGTACTTTTCAACGAACTCCTGTTTGAGTCCCACTTCTACAGGCGAGAAGTGCTTTCCGAACAATTCGTAAGCCGTTTCAAGCATGGCTTCCACTTCAATATTTACATCAATGGCCAGCAATTTCTCAGAATATGCCCTGGCAAAGTCCAGTGTGCGCTCATCATAGTCGGTAAGGTCGAAGCCGTTTTCCAGCTTGGTCTTGGCATTGGCAGCATCGGCATACAGACGTACGGCGGCATTCATCACCTGCGGATGGTCTTCGCGGGTACGCTTACCAATCACCAGCTGCTTCAAACGCGAGAGCGAGCGGAAGGGGTCAACGATTACTTTACCAATGTCGGAGTCTTTACGCAGGAACAACTGACCTTCAGTGATATACCCGGTATTGTCGGGGATAGCATGCGTAATGTCGCCGCTGGAAAGAGTAGTAACCGCAATAATGGTAATAGAACCTCCATCGGGAAACTGTACCGCCTTCTCATACAAACGTGCAAGGTCGGAATAGAGCGAACCGGGCATACTGTCCTTGGAAGGAATCTGGTCCATCCGGTTGGATACAATACTCAGTGCATCGGCATAAAGGGTAAGGTCGGTAAGCAGTACCAGTACTTTTTGGCCTTTTTCAGCAGCAAAATATTCAGCAGCCGACAAAGCCATATCGGGTACCAGCAGACGCTCTACCGGGGGATTTTCTGTGGTATTGATAAAACCCACGATACGGTCAAGTGCCCCGGCATCATCAAAAACTCTTTTGAAATAGAGGTAGTCGTCGTTGGTAAGACCTACACCTCCCAGGATGATCTTATCAGCCTGGGCACGCAGTGCCACGTTGGCCATAACCTGGTTGTAGGGTTGGTCGGGGTCGGCAAAAAACGGAATTTTCTGCCCGGTTACCAGTGCATTGTTGAGGTCGATACCTGCAATACCGGTGGCAATAAACTCCGAGGGTTGCATACGACGCACGGGGTTTACACTGGGCCCGCCAATTTCTCTTTCTTCTCCCATGATTTCTCCCCCTTCAATGGGTTCGCCATAGGCATTAAAGAAGCGACCTGCGAGGTCTTCACCTACCTTCAGGGTGGGTGCTTTTCCGGTAAAAATCACCTCTGCATCGTTGGCAATACCTTCGGTACCGGCAAATACCTGCAGGGTAACAATATCGCCCATAATTTTTACTACCTGAGCCAAACGCCCGTCAACAATGGCCAGTTCCTCGTTGCCAATGCCGGAGGCCTGCAAAGATACGGTTGCCTTGGTGAGTTGGAACAGTTTGGTGTATATGCGTTGAAATGCTTTTGTGTCCTTTTCCATTACGCTACCTTTCTTTCTTGGATTATTACTTCAAGTTCTTTTTCATTCTTTTTGAACTCTTCGCTTTCAAATTCCGAATAGTTCATTTGCTTGTACTGGTTGATGAGTTTTTTAAAGTAGGGGTTTACCTCTTCAAAAGAATCAAATTTATAATTTGATTTGAGCACTTCAACCACATTCTCGAGCATGTAACGTTGTCTGACAAAGCCCGAACGCTGGTCAATCTTATCAAATGCATCCTGCTGAGAGATGACAAAGTCAACCACTTCTCCTTTCCAGTAGGTAACGTGGTAATCCAATGGTACGCCATCATCACCCAGGATATTGATTTGTTCGTACACCTCTTTACTTCTCAGCAATGCATCCTTAACAAACCATACGTTTTTCGTCCAGTTTTCGCCGTTTTGCTTGTTGAGATACTCTATAATTTCGGGATATTCAAGATATTTGGAATAGCTTTCGATGGGGTCAATGGCCGGATAACGTTTACTGTCGGCTCTTTGCTGGGAGAGGGCATAGAAACAGCGTGCCGCTTTTTTGGTGGATTCGGTCACAGGTTCTTTGAGGTTACCACCGGCAGGAGATACAGTACCGATAAAGGTAATGGAACCGGTCTCTCCGTTGTTGAGGTATACATAACCCGCTCTTGAATAGAAGTTGGAAATGATGGCCGGCAGGTCCATGGGGAATCCGTCGGGTCCGGGGAGTTCTTCCATCCGGTTTGACATTTCCCTCAAAGCCTGTGCCCAACGTGATGTTGAGTCGGCAAGCAACAGCACCTTCAATCCCATGGCACGGTAATATTCGGCAATGGTCATAGCAGTATATACCGATGCTTCCCTTGCCGCTACGGGCATGTTGGATGTATTGGCAATAATGGTAGTACGCTCCATGAGCTTACGTCCGGTGCGGGGGTCATCGAGCTCGGGGAATTCAGTGAAGATTTCCACCACCTCATTGGCCCTTTCACCGCAGGCAGCAATAATAACAAGGTCGGCCTCTGCCTGTTTTGACAAGGCGTGCTGCAATACCGTTTTACCTGAACCGAAAGGCCCGGGAATAAATCCAGTACCTCCTTCGGCCATGGGGTTAAGGGTGTCAAAAACACGTACCCCTGTTTCCAGTACCTTGAAGGGTCTGGGCTTTTCTTTATACGCTTTGATGGGAACCTTTACAGGCCACTTCTGTACCATGGAAACTTTGTGCTCTTTGCCATCCTTGTCCACAAGCACAGCCATGGTTTCATTCATGGTATAGGAGCCTTTTTTTGTAATGCTTTTTACGGTAAATTCTCCTTTGAAACCAAAAGGCACCATGATTTTGTGGCCAATCCAGTTTTCTTTTACTTCTCCCAGCCAACCACCTGCAATAACAGTATCACCTTCTTTGACCAGGGGTTCAAATTCGAATTCTTTGTCTTTCTCCAGGGGGTCGGTGTATTCTCCCCTCTTGAGGAAAACGCCTGTCATCTTGTCCAGGTCGTTTTGCAGTCCGTCAAAGTTTTTGGACAACAATCCGGGCCCGAGGGTTACCTCAAGCATATGCCCGGCAAATTCAACTTCCGAACCAACCTTCAAACCACGTGTACTCTCAAAAACCTGTGTATACACCTTCTGGCCCATAATCTTGATTACCTCAGCCATCAACCGGGTGTTGTCATGCTTGATAAAGCAAATCTCGTTTTGAGCAACCCTGTCCTGGGTTTCTACAATTACAAGGTTGGCAATAATTCCGGTTACCTTACCTATTGTGTTCATATATATCTATTTTTCAGTAAATGTTTCGGGTAATTTATAGCTTGATTTGAGTTCCAGGAGCAACTCCTTGAACATTTTGCTGCCATGCTCGTGGTCAATAGCCAGCCATCTCTCTACCATTCCCAGTTTCAGGGTAAAGGCAAGAATCTTGTCGATGGTAAAATATTCAAAAAACGTGACCTCTTCCAGGTATTTCCACCGCAGCTGGTCAATGGCTTTTTCCCTTTCCTGCACATCATCATTTTTAGCGATATTCAGCAGGTCGTCGAGCCAGGGAATCTCGGCTGAAAGGCCAAAATCACGGGCATGACTCTTGCGGATGGCATCCGAAGTTTCGTCGTCTCCAATGATTTGGTTTTCATGGGGGATGTCGTATTTGCGACAAATCATGGCTGTGAGCAGGTTGTTCAAATCACGGTTAAACCTGAACCATTCAGGCAAAAAGTCAACCTTCAGGTTTTGGGTATATCGGTAAAACAACGCTGTGAGCTGATTTTCATGACTTAGCCCTGCAATAACGGGTTCATCTTCTTTGAATGCAATGATAAACTTATCCATGTAAGAAGGCAATTCTCCGGTGGTTTCCTTGATGTTCTCCTCCAGAATGGCCTGATCGAAATTGCCGCGTGGATCTAAATCCAAATCAGTTTTTTTGAGCAGGTTGAGCAGGTTGCTGTTATCAAATGGATAAAACAAAATCTCGGTCAGCTTATAATCCTTCGGATGCAACGCGGTTTTCAGTTCCTGCCTGAATTCCACCTGACCCATTGATAGTTTATGAATATCAAGGGTGATGTCCTGCAGGCCTGCTACCAGATAATAATAGTTTCGCTTCACTTGCTGATTATTTTTGTTTTTAAAAAATACCTTTTCGGCAGGGTTACCTTTTGTCTGCTCCCTGCAGTATTCAGAATAATACTTCTGCAAAAGGATTTGTATAAGCACAAAATGCCTTAACTACAGGAGCAAAAGGCATTTATTCTTTTTCTATGTCAAAAAGCATTTCGATAAGACGGGGTCTGAGGTAGCCTCTGAAAAGGTTGTCGAAATCCTCATCGGAGAAACTGATCAGGTATCCACCTTTTTTAGGACCGATTTTAAATCCCCCTTTGATCTTGTCACTGAACGAAATCTCGGCTCCTTTGCCCAGCATTTCGGCAGTTTTTCCTTTGAAAAAAGCTTCGAACTCCTTTTGTTTTTCTTTGGGAAGCAAAACACTGATTTCCACCCTTTCGTCTCCTTTGGGGTTCCAGTTTTCCACCAGGGTATGAATTACCTTCTGTGTAAACTCCACATCTTTAAAAGTAGCTTTCACTTCGGGTTCCACAACCTTGGTTTCAATGAGATTAACCACTTTCTGGCGGGTGTCGGAAATCAACTGGCGTGCCGAAAGTTGGAGCTCATTCATGGCGTTGTTTTTAAGCTCTTCAGCTTGCTTCTCTGCATCTTTCATGATGCCCTCTGCCTGTTTCTTAGCGTCCGATACCAAATCATCTGCTTCCTTTTGGGCTGCTGCTTTAAGCTTTTCAGCTTCATCTTTGGCCTTGTTTACCCCTTCCTGGTAAATCTTTTCGGTTAATTCCTGAAGTTTCGTTTGCATATCAATTAAGGTTTATAAAAACACTTGTGTAATTATTGTGAAATACTATGGGTCTTTCTTCTATTAAAAAAAAACAGCAATACCCCTGGGTATTGATATATACTTTTCTGAAAAACTTGCCCTTAAACAGAATTGAGACTCTTTTAAAATTGCTTACGAAAGTATAAAAAAAAATCTCAACCTAAGCCAATCATCCGGCAGAAAACCCAAAAAAGTAACTGTTAGTTTTTTCCGCGCTGCAAAAATAGAAAAATTTAATGATGTGAATTCGTTAACAACCCCCAAAAAGGGCCAAAGTGCTGAAAAGAATAGCTTATAATAATACAGGCATGCTATTCCCTTCTTTTAAACGGA
>RECE01000123.1 GCA_007694165.1 Bacteroidota bacterium | reverse complement strand
TGCACACATCAGGATCAATTTTATAGATGTCTCCTTCAGATATTGCGTCAACGGGGCATTCGTCGATGCAGCTGCCACAAGCAGTACAATCTTCAGTGATAATATAAGCCATTTTGTAAAAGTTTAAGTTAGTAAATCAGGTTTAATTCCATTGCAAAGATAAGTGCTTAATCCAAACTATGTAAAAAAAAAGCACTTTTCGCTCTAATTTGAAATGGATATAAATAGTGGACAAAATAAAACCAGGAAAACCCAGTGATTTCAGCCTGCAATATCCGTATTCATGGGTCTTTGGATAAAATTTTACTCTGTCCCTGAATAACCGGATCAAAAGTATTTCACCATTCACCTGTATAATAATTATACAAAGTAATAGAAATCTCAAATTGCAATCGGACAACACAAGATCTAACCTCCAATTTCAGCAGAAAAAAGTGCGGATATTTTCGCAAAAAACACCCGGTTTCGAACACAGCAAAAAAAGTCTTCGATTTTTTTGATTAGTTCAGAATTAAACAATTAACTTCGCAAACTATATGAGACTCGGAGGCCAGGCAGCCTTAAAAAAAAAGTATTTTGAGCTGGTAGCAAGGAAGGTTTCATTGGTCAAAAAGAACATTCATTTTATGCAATAAATCACTCTTAAATTCAACACAACACAATTAAAGCTAAATTATTCAATTATGGCAAAACAAAAGAATATAATAGAATTGGAAGATGTTGTAGTGAAGTTTGTTGGCGATTCGGGAGACGGTATGCAATTAACAGGCACACTATTTTCCGACACTGCAGCCCTTGCAGGCAATGACCTGGCAACATTTCCTGATTTTCCTGCCGAAATTCGGGCGCCGCAAAACACAGTTGCCGGGGTAAGCGGTTTCCAGGTTCACCTGGGCCAGAGAAAGATTCACACTTCGGGCGACTTATGCGATGTACTGGTAGCAATGAATCCTGCCTCATTAAAGGCCAATATAAAATGGGCCAAACCGGGTGCTACCATCATTGTTGACGAATCCGCATTTGAAGAAAAATTTATTGAGAAGGCTGGTTACAAAACCAACCCCCTCGAAGATGGAAGCCTTGATGGCTACCACATGATCAAAGCACCCATCTCTTTGCTCACCAAGGAGGCTCTTTCCAACGTTGATATTGACAAAAGGATGGCAGAAAAGACCAAGAACATGTTTGTACTTGGGATGATGTATTACCTGTTTCAGCGCAATCTGGATCAAACCCTGGATTTTATTCTGAAGAAATTTCAGAATAAGCCTGAGGTGGTGCAAGCCAACCAGGTGGCCCTTAAAGCAGGGTACAATTATGCGGAAACCGTGGAAGCCATCGTATCTACCATAAAGATAGGTGCTGCCCCCATGGAAAAAGGCACCTACAGAAGTATAACCGGCAATGTTGCCACAGCATGGGGACTGCTTGCTGCATCAGAGAAAAGTGGAAGGCCCCTGTTTTTAGGTTCCTACCCTATTACTCCGGCAACAGAAATCCTCATGGAGCTTTCCAAACATAAATCGCTGGGAGCAAAAGTATTTCAGGCAGAAGATGAGATTGCCGGAATTTGTTCGGCCATTGGTGCCAGCTTTGCAGGCTCTATGGCAGTTACTACCACATCAGGCCCCGGCCTTTCGCTAAAAAGTGAAGCCATGGGTCTGGCTGTAATTACCGAGTTACCCCTGGTAATTGTTAACGTACAAAGGGCGGGCCCATCTACAGGGATGCCCACCAAAAGTGAACAGAGCGACCTGTTTCAGGCATTGTTTGGCAGAAACGGTGAAGCGCCCATGATTGTTATTGCTGCTTCAAGCCCTGCCAGCTGTTTCCATTTTGCCTATATGGCCAGCAAACTCAGCATGGAGCATATGACACCTGTAATCCTGCTCACTGACGGCCATATGGGATTTGGCTCTGAACTCTTTAAAATACCCAAAGTGGCTGATATGCCTGACATTAATCCTCCGCTGGCACAGCCCAATGACCCTGATTTCAAACCTTACCGAAGAGATGCTGTAAAGCTGGCCAGAAACTGGGCCATCCCCGGCACTGAGGGATTGAGACACCGAATTGGTGGTTTGGAAAAAACCAACATTGACGGAAACGTTTCTACCGACCCCCTTAACCACGAATTGATGGTTAACATCAGGGAAGATAAAGTAATGCGCGTAGCCAATTATATCCCGGCACAGGAAGTTATGGGAGAAGACAGCGGTGATTTGCTGGTGGTTGGATGGGGTGGAACTGAAGGCATGCTGAAGTCCGCTGTAGGACAGATGCAGAATGCCGGTCACAAAGTAAGTCTTGCCCAGTTCAATTATATTATGCCATTGCCCAAAAATACGGCTGAGGTGTTCTCTCGCTTTAAAAGAATTGTTGTGTGCGAGCTCAACAAAGGTCAGTTTGTCAATTACCTCAGAATGACCCACCCGGAATTTAAATACCTGCAGCACAATAAAGTGCAAGGATTGCCATTCCATGTATCAGAACTTACTCAGGTGTTCACAAAATTAATGGAGGAATAACAATGTTAGACAAAACTATAGAAAAATCCCCAGTACAATTAACCAAGGAAGATTTTGCCAGTGATCAGATGGTAAAATGGTGCCCCGGATGTGGTGGCCATGCCATCCTCACGGCAGTGGAAAATGTTTTTCCCCGCATTGGTTATAAAAAAGAAAATTTCACTATCGTTTCAGGCATCGGCTGCTCCTCCCGTTTCCCTTATTACGTAAATACCTATGGGTTTCATGGCATACACGGAAGGGCATCTGCCATTGCCAGCGGAGTTAAGCTGGCCAACCCGGGGCAAAGTGTATGGATTGCGACCGGCGACGGCGACTCTATGGCCATCGGAGGAAATCATTTTATCCATATCATCAGGAGAAATATTGATGTAAACATATTGCTTTTCAACAACCAGATATACGGGCTCACAAAGGGCCAGTTTTCTCCAACCACTCCCATTGGACAAGTTACCAAAACTTCTCCCCAGGGTACCATAGAGCATCCTTTTATCACTGCAGGCCTGGTAATGGGTGCACAGGGCACTTTCTTTGCAAGGGTTCCGGATAACAACGTAAAACTCATGACCGAGGTGCTTTATGAAGCAGCCAAGCATGACGGCACCTCTGTAGTTGAGATTCTTGAAAACTGCATTATCTTCAACGATAAAGCCCATGCCGAATACACATCAAGGGCCAGGAGAGATGATAACCAGCTTATCCTCAAACATGGCGAGCCCATGATTTACGGAAAAGAAAGGGACATGGGAATAATTCTGAAAGGAACCAGTCTCTATGCTGTTAAGATTGGTGTAGGAGGTATTACAGAAAAGGATATTCTTATCCACGACCAGTTTAATCCTGACCCTGGTGTCCACAGAATGCTTGGCCGAATGAGCGGACCAGAGTACCCTGTTGCCATGGGGGTAATTCGTTCCGCCAAATCATTTACTTATGATGATAAAGTGGAAGAACAGATTGAATTTGCCAAAAAGAATTCCAAAATCAAGTGTGTTGACGACTTGCTGAATAGCGGTGACACATGGGAAATATAGTTTCTGAATAATTACAACGAGGCCATATCAATGCCCTGCTAATCCCGAACCCGCACTTTTCCGGGTGTGTTACATGTTGAGTTCCGGTTGTTTTTAAACCAGGCCCGGCATAATGGACAGGTTTTTGATATCGCCTCGTTGTTGTTTTTGGCTTTTTACCCCATAACCATTCCACAGAGAAAAAGGATGAAACATCCATGATTGGCTTTAAACACACAAAGCGAATAAATGAAGTTTTGGATGTTCTCCCGCTGAAAAATCGGGACAAGCTATCCAGCCACTTTAATCAAATTTAGACTGATGAAAAGAACGTTTACATCATTCTCCCTCCCTTCTTTAAAAAAAGACTTCTCTCCTTTTCTTCATTGGGCTGTGTCACATCATCAATATGTGACATTTCTCACCTCAAGCAAACATAAAACCGATCCATGGTCTGAATTTGATGCTGTTCTGGCCACCGGTATAAGCAGACAGATCTGCCCCGATGATACACAGGATGCTTTTGAAGCCTTAAAAAAGTTTTCAGACCAGCACCAGGACTGGATTTTTGGCTTCCTGTCCTATGATTTAAAAAACCAGCTTGAGAAACTCACTTCATCCAACACAGATGGCATAAAAATGCCTCTTATGCATTTTTATGTCCCCGAAAAGGTTTTCCTTTTCAAAGGAGATCAGGTTGAGATTGGTGTACTTAACCACGATCCAGCTTCCAAGCCATCAGAAAGCATACTGGATGAAATATTCCGTTGCAAACCTGCTGATGATAAAACTGATAACAATTTCAATATCAGCCATCGTGTAAGCAAGGAGGAATACATTGATAACGTAAACCGAATAAAAGGACACATCCAAAGAGGCGACATTTATGAAGCCAACTATTGCATTGAATTTTATGGTAAAAACGCACAAACCAACCCGGTAGAGAGTTTCCTTACCCTCAACAAAAACAACCCTTCACCTTATGCCTGTTTTTACCGCTACGGGGATAAATACCTGCTATCATCATCTCCCGAGAGATTTCTGGCCAAAAGGGACAATACCCTTGTATCCCAACCCATAAAGGGAACCATCAAAAGGGGTAAAAACACCCAAGAGGATGATGCGTTGAAACAACAGCTTTTCAATGATCCCAAGGAAAGAAGTGAAAACATAATGATTGTTGATCTTGTGCGGAATGACCTTTCCCGATCAGCAGAAAAAGGGAGTGTAAAGGTTCCCGAATTATGCGGCATCTATACCTATCCGCATGTGCATCAGATGATTTCTACGGTAACATCCCTATTGAGAAAGGACATTCATTTCGTTGATGCCATTAAAAAAGCGTTCCCAATGGGGAGTATGACAGGAGCACCCAAAATCAGGGCTATGGAAATCATAGAAGATTGTGAAACCACACGCCGTGGCCTGTATTCGGGCGCAGTCGGTTACATTTCGCCCTCGGGAAACTTTGATTTTAATGTAATTATCCGAAGCATTCTTTACAATCAAACAGATAACTTTATTAACTTTATGGCAGGAAGTGCCATCACAATCGGATCAGACCCCGAAAACGAATACCGGGAATGCCTCCTGAAAGCTGCTTCAATGGCACAAACACTCAATGCGAATCTTTAATCATTAGAGACCTCTTACCAACCAATACCTGTCACATGAATAAACTTTACACCCTTGTCTTACTCCTTATCCTAACATCAGGCTTTGTAAAAGCTAACAATAATCACGAAGAGCAACTGCAGGAAATTGTTACTACCAATAACCTTATGGGCATGTCGGTGGTGGCAGTGCATGAAGGAAAAATCATCTATAGCGGACATTTTGGTTTGTCCAATTTTGCCACGGGCATCCAGGTTACCAACCGAACCCTTTACCGGATTGCGTCCATTTCCAAAACCATTACTGCAATGGCTTTTATGCAATTGCACGAACAGGGACTGGTAAACCTGGATGATGACATTTCCGATATTATGGAGTATCCCATTCTAAACCCCCACCATCAGGGCACTGCCATTACACCACGCATGTTGTTGTCTCATACCTCAACCCTAAACGATGGCAGCACCTACAGCAGCTTTCTGAGCACAACTTACAATAACCCCACGCCACCCAATATCAATCAGCTGATTGTTCCCGGCGGAAGTCATTTCTCGAACAACATCTGGATCAACGCCACTCCCGGAGAGCATTTTCAATACAGCAATCTTGGCTATGGTGTTTTGGGCAGCATAATTGAGAAAATTTCGGGAGAACGCTTTGATGTTTATGTTCGCGAAAACATTCTGGAACCCCTGGAAATTAATGGAAGTTTTAATATACACGACATAACAAGTGTAACCAATCTCGCTGTTCTCTACCGCATGTCGTGCGATCAGTGGGTGCCACAGGCAGATAATTACCCTTCAGGACTGCCTGACCCCATCGACTACTCCGGTTATGAGCCAGGCCACAACGGGCTCATCTTTTCTCCACAGGGCGGACTGCGTATAACGGCAGAAGACCTGGCCAAAATAATGATTACCCTGTCCGGAAAAGGTACATACAACGAAATCCAATTGTTACAGGAGGAAACTGTCGAGCTAATGTTGCAAAGGCACTGGCAGTTTAATGGTAACAACGGAAATAACTATTACAATCTGTTCAACGCATGGGGCCTGGGGATGCATCTTATAACCAACCAGGAAAACGGAGACATCGTGGTTCCCGGCTACGAAATGAAAGGACATGCAGGAGAAGCTTACGGGCTGATATCGGATATGTATTACAATAATGACCCTGATTTTGGCATTATTTTCATTACCAACGGCAGTGCCGGAGCATATTTCGGAGGATGGAATTCCGCATTTTATGAAGTTGAAGAGCAGATTTTCAGCCTGCTGTACAACAGTCTGATAGCTCCCGAAATGGTAGAAACACATGATGTAAATATTGTTGTTGAGGGAATGGGAACCACACAACCATCGCCGGGCACATATACCATGGAGGCAGGAGAGATATTCAATATTTCAGCGCATGCAGAAGAGGGCTGGATATTTGAGCATTATATTATCAACGGTGAAACCATCTCCCAACCTGCTTACCAGTTACCAGTAGAGTCATCAGTGCAAATAACCGCAGTGTTTGCAGAGATACCCACTTCCACAGGCACCCTTCTTCATGACAATCAACCCCGTGTTTTTGTTAACCACAATGACCATTTGCTTACCATTGATTTTGGAAACCAGCAAACGTACTATACCGGGATTCGGCTTTACAACCTGAAAGGTGAACTGGTATTGCAGGAAAAGGTGACAAGACAAACAACCGGCAATAGAAAAACTATAGACGTTTCTTTTTTGCCCCCGGGTACGTACATTACCATACTTAACGCTACAAATAGTGAACCTATTACAGGCAAGGTCACCATCCTTTAAAGAGAAAAAGAAGACCAACCATCAATAAACCCGGCTTCTCATCAAATATCCCCCAACAAATCTGTTCTGGCAAACCATGACCTAAACAGGTTAAAATTAAGTGAAAAACAGCGATTTTTAAATTATTTATTTATTAACTTGCAGCCGTAATTTTTTCTAAAAACTCAGATACAGATATTAATTTGTTCAGTCAAAATGCTTTCAGGTAAAAGTCTCATAATTCACATTGCAGTTTATACTGGATAAGCTTTTAATAAAGGATAAAAAGGTAAATGGCGTTAAAAATTGATATTCAGAAGACCGATGTGCTTAGAGTCATTTATGAGTTTAATAAAACTTACGGAATTGACTTCTCCAACTATGCAGAAATGTCGTTTAAGCGTCGTGTGGAGCATATTCTGGTAAGCCATAACCTTCATAATGTTGATGATCTGATAAGAAAAACCAGGGAAAACAAAGAGTATTTTCAGAAATGTGTAAATGACATTACAGTAAATACAACAGAGTTATTCCGCGATGTTACTGTATGGAACAATCTCAGAAGAAACGTACTGAATCTTTTCAGGGAAAAAACCCATATCAACATCTGGCACGCAGGATGCTCAAGTGGCGAAGAGGTTTATTCCATGCTAATATTGCTCAATGAGCTTAATCTGCTGGATAAAGCCAAGGTTTTTGCAACGGATATCAATACAGAAATCCTTGACAAAGCCAGAAACGGCATATTCAACAACCGGCTGCACCATGCCTATTTTGATAGTTTTGACAAAGTAATCAAAGTGAACCCCCTGAACTTTGAGGAAACACTCGATGTTCCTTACAGCAAATATTTTGAACAGGACCCCCTCAATAAAAACTTCAGAGTGAAAAAGTTTTTGCGCGACAAAGTTACTTTCAAGCAGCACAATCTTGTTGAAGGGAGCATATTCTATAAGTTTGACCTTATTTTTTG
Organism: Bacteroidota bacterium; assembly: GCA_007694165.1. GTDB lineage: Bacteria > Bacteroidota > Bacteroidia > Bacteroidales > UBA7960 > SKVR01. The sequence goes on along the minus strand of RECE01000123.1, from coordinate 230 downwards.
CCGCAACGTAATTATCTATTTCAACACCGAACTTCAGAATAAAGTTATTTCCTTATTTCATGAAAGCCTCTTCAACGATGGGATGTTGCTGGTAGGCGCCCACGAAAACATCACTTACCTGCCCATGGGGAGCAAGTTTGACCCCAAAATAATGAAAGGTTTGTACTTCAAAAAATAATATACTTCCGCAATTTGCGCTAATAAAAAAGGGCTTGTCCGATTTAAGACAA
>RECE01000124.1 GCA_007694165.1 Bacteroidota bacterium | reverse complement strand
TTCATGGTTACCTTCCGCGTAAACATGGCTCCTGCTGTTGCTGATGGTTTTGACGCTGCTGTGCACAATGTATTTGTTACCGGTACTTTTACTGGTTGGGCTGAGCCAGGAACCGAAGGTTCTGTTGAACTTACTTTGGAAGCGCCTGCAAAAGAAGAACATACATTTTATGAAGACTTCAGCGATTTTGATGATTTCACTACCGACCTTTCTCCATGGATCAACATTGACACCCATGGTAATGGTACATGGGGTTCTGAAAGCTTTGATTTCCCAGGTGAAGCTTCTGCTTTCGGATGGAGAGTGATGAACCCGGCTGCTACTGACCCTGATATTACTGGAACACACCCTGCGCATGCGGGAGGAAAATATTTGTTCTCAGTAGCATCTAACCCTGTTCCTGACACCGGTGAAGAAAACAAGTGGCTTATTTCTCCTGCCATGAAAGTTACTGCTGATTCAGAACTTTCTTTTGCTGCCAAATCTATCACTGCACAGTATGGACTGGAAAGAATGAAAGTTTATGTTTCTACAACCGGAACCGATCCTGGCGATTTTACTCTGATTTCATCCGGTGCATATATTGAGGTACCTGTAACCTGGACTATGTATACTTTCGACCTGGCAGCTTATGATGATGAAACCATTCATTTTGCTGTTGAAAATGTATCCAACGACGCATTTATGTTGTTCCTGGATGCTTTCACCGTTACCAATCTTTTTGTTGATGATCCAGTTCCGGGCGACGACATTTTCTTCACTGTTACTGTAGAAATGCCTGGTGATAGCATTGAATATAAATATTTCTCTGATGCTATCGGCGCAGGCTGGGCAGGTGGAGAATGGGAAGGTGGCGACAACCGTAAAGCTACTATTACTGCTGACGTAACCCTCGACGATGTTTGGGCTTTAGAAGTGTCTGTTCAAAATGTACTTGCTGAATCAGGACTCAATCTTTACCCCAACCCTGTTCGCAACACCCTTTATGTTGAGAATGCTTCACAAATCAACGAAGTACGTATTTTTGACCTTACCGGAAGACTCGTTATGAGCCAGGTGGTTAACAACAATACAGCTTCTGTTAATGTAAGCGAATTCAACCGTGGTGTTTACATCATGCAGGTGATTTCTGTAAATGGCGTTGCTTCACAAAAATTTAATGTAATCAAATAATCTAAGGGAGTATTTCTTCCTTGAACAGTACCAGGCGGAGGAGCTTTTGCTCCTCCGCTTTGTTTATTGACAGATAAAGTGCCTGGTTACAGCTCAATACTCCAGCACAGGTTTTGTCTTTCAGGAGTTCATATAGAAAGACAGATGCATGTAACCTTCAAATGAATCTGATTAGGCTTACCCAATGCAGGCACCTGTAAATGTTAAATAATGGCCCCTTGGCTTAACTTTCGTTCTGCGGGTGCTTTAGAATATGGAAAATTACTCTTATATTTGACGGCTTTTAATCATAAACAATAGTTATTAACAAAAACAAAACAACATGAAAAAGTTTTTTATTTTATGCGGACTTTTGCTATTCGTGGGTTCGACCCTGTTTGGACAGCAAATCCGGGTTACAGGCACCGTGACAGATGCCAGTGACGGAAACACCCTGCCGGGGGTAACCGTTGCAGTTAGAGGCACCACGCAAGGGACTGTAACGGACATGAATGGTCGGTATGAACTCAATGCCGCCTCCGACGCCGTATTGGTTTACTCATTTATTGGTATGGCCACACGTGAAGTACGTGTTGATGGCCGCTCAATTATTGACGTAGCCTTGCAAGCTGATATGGTTGGTCTGGAAGAAGTTATTGTGATAGGTTATGGTACTGCCAGAAGAGAAACATTTACTGGTTCTGCCTCAACCGTTGGATCCGACAAGATTGAACTAATGCCCATTACTTCAGTTGACAAGGCGCTTCAGGGCGCAATGCCAGGAGTAAGTGTTACCAGTTCTTCTGGTCAGCCTGGTAGTAATTCTCAAACCATTATCCGTGGTATTGGTTCCATTTCTGCCGGTACCCAACCTCTTTATGTTGTAGATGGTATTCCCATTGCTACAGGGAACTTCTCTCAGCAAAGTGCCGGTGGTACCTGGAACAATTATTCACACAACGCCTTGTCTCACATCAACCCCAATGATATCGCTAGCATTACAGTTTTGAAAGATGCTTCAGCTACTGCTATCTACGGTTCAAGAGCATCCAATGGTGTTATCCTTATCACTACCAAAAGAGGTCGTGAAGGTGAAACCAATTTCAGGGTGAGCAGTCAGTTTGGTTTTTCTACCAGAACAACAGAACATTTTGAAGTTCTGAATTCGGCTGAATACATTCAGTTAACCAATGAAGGACGTGCCAACAGTGGACTTGCTCCAACCGATTTCAGTGCATTTGAAGGGACTGACTTCGACTGGATTGGTGCTGCTTTCCGTGAAGATGCGCCTACCACTAACTTTGAGGTAAGCGCCAATGGGGGTACTGCAAGAACCAAGTTCTTTGCTTCTCTTTCGTATTTCGATCAGAAAGGTATTGCCATCGGAAGTGATTTGGAACGTTTATCAGCAAGGTTGAATCTTGATAACGAGGCTACAGAAAGGTTGAGCTTCGGTATGAACCTTGGTCTTTCTTTTACTGAGCAAGGTACAGCTCCCGCACAGTCAGCATTTTTCACCAGCCCTGTTACCGGAAGTTATTTATTGCCTCCCATTTATTCTGCCTACAATGAAGATGGTACCTACAATATGTCCTATCCTGCTTTGGGTGGAGTAAACTTTGTTGCCAATAATGATTTCAATGATAATGGCTCAGAAGCATACAGGCTTATTACCAATGTTTATGCACAATACAAAATTCTTGACAATCTTGTATTCCGCAGTCAGTTTGGTGTTGACTACCTGAATCTTCTGGAAGAACACTATGATGACCCAAGAGCAAAAGGAAATACTGCATTCGAATCGGGTCGTGCAACAGTTTCTGATGCCAGAAACCTTATTTGGTCCAATTCCAATACCCTTAATTTTAGCGAAACCTTTGACAATGTGCATAACATAAATGTTCTTTTGGGTCATGAAGCTCAGGCTGCTGACGAGAAGGATTTTTATACGGCATCTGAAGAGTTTGCTTCTTTCCAGTTAAGAAGACTTTCCTCAGGAGCAATCCCTGCTTATGCTTTTGGTACCGCTACAGGATGGAGAGTCCTTTCGGTTTTCACCAGGGGTGAATATAACTATGATGGAAGATATTATTTCTCCAGTACTTTCCGTAGGGATGGTTCATCGAGATTTGGTCGTGATAACCGCTATGCCAACTTCTGGTCTGTGGGTGGTTCATGGAGAATCAGCAGAGAATCCTTTATGCAGGATATAGACTTCCTTACCAATTTACAGCTAAGGGCAAGTTATGGTACTGCAGGTAACTCACAAATTGGTAACTTCAGCTCACTGGGTCTTTATGGTTATGGAAGAGATTATAACAACAGCCCCGGTAGTTCCCCTGCTCAGTTTGAAAATGCTGATTTGACCTGGGAAAAAAACACCAACTATAACATTGGTTTAGACTTTGTTGTTTTTGAAAGATTCTCTGGTTCTATCGAATATTACAACAGGCATACCTCTGATCTGTTGCTTTTCACTCCTCTTTCATCTACCGCAGGTATTACCACCATGTTGAGAAACGTTGGAGAAATGGAAAACAAAGGTCTTGAGTTCCAGGCGAACCTCATTTTGCTGCCCCATACCTCTGAATTCCAGTGGAATTTTGATTTCAACATTTCTGCCAATAAAAACTCCATTCTCAAACTTGTTGATGGAGAAGATATCCCTGCCGGAATATTTATCAGAAGAGAAGGCGAATCTTTCCTTTCTTATTATGCTCCCGAATGGGCTGGTGTGAATCCAGCCAATGGCAGACCCTTATGGAAAGATGCTGATGGTAACATTACCAATGTGTATACCAATGCCAGTAACAGCCGTAATATTGTAGGTAATGCAGACCCCGATTACCAGGGTGGTTTTACCAACACTTTCTCCTACAAGGGATTTTCTCTTTCTACTTTCTTCTCTTACAGTGTTGGAGGAATGTTGTTTGATGATACTTACAGACTTCTTAATTCAGACGGTGCTTTTGTTGGATTTAACCAAAGCAGAGACCAGTTGAAAAGGTGGACAGAAGAAGGCCAGCTTACAGATACTCCTATCAGGTTGAACGGGAATGCTACAAGCAGCAATGCTTTTTCTACAAGAAACCTGTATGACAATTCTTACCTCAGGCTGAAAAACGTTACTTTGTCCTACAGAGTGCCTGCCAGTATAGCTGGATTGGCATCCCTGAACAGTGCAAGGATTTATGTACAAGGTCAGAACCTGTTAACATGGACTGATTATCCTGGTATGGACCCTGAGCAAAACTTTAATGCTTCAGTATGGTTTGTATATCCTCAATCCAGAACTATTACATTTGGTCTTGACCTTACTTTCTAATCACCTAAATTGAAAACAATGAAAAAGTTCAAAATAACATTAATATATTTCGCTGTGGCAGCCTTTTTATTTAGCTGCAGTGATGAGTTTCTTGATATTGATCCCCAGATGAACTTGTCGACAGATATGGCGATAGGTAACGTTGCAGATGCCACAGTTGCTCTTACAGGAGTTTATGATGGCCTTCAAAGTACCGAAACCTATTATGCAAGGGATTTTGTAGTTTCTGCTGATATATCAGGAGATGATGTAAAAGTTTCCCCACAGAATTCAGGTCGTTTTCTGACAGAGTATAACCTGTCATGGACTGCCTCTGGTGGTGTTCACGGAGGTTTTTGGAACAGAGCCTATAACACTATCAATCGTACCAATAATATCTTGTCGCGTATTGATGGACTGGAAGCCATTGGGCCCAACCAAATAGCTGAAAAAGATCATATCCAGGGAGAAGCATTGGCTCTGAGAGCTCTTGTTCACTTTGATTTGGTTAGAGTATTTGCCAAGCCTTATAGCTGGGACCCCAATGCGCTTGGTGTACCTTATATGAGTGCATCAGTTATCTCTCTGCCTGCAAGAGATCCATTATCTTTTGTATATGATCGCATCATTGAAGACCTTCTGGAAGCCATTAACTATCTGACCATGCCTGCAGGTGTGAACATCAGACCAAGAGGTGCTGAGGCAATTACACTCAGAGGCGCTCAGGCTCTTTTGGCTCGTGTATATCTTTACAAAGGTGACTGGGCCAATGCAAAAGCTATGGCTGAAACAGTTATTGACAGCGGAAAATATACGCTGGTATCCAATGCTAATTATATCCAAAGCTGGGGACAAGATTTTTCAACCGAGTCTATTTTCAGCATCGCCATGATTCACCCCAATGACTATAGTGCAACCAATGCTTTGGGTTATATTTATACCCGTGCAGGCTATGGTGACTTGTTACCCACAGATGAAATTAAGAATCTTCTCGAAAATGCCGGAAATACTGCTCCTGGCGATGACGTAAGATTTGATGCATTTATCAAGATGGAAGCTAACAATGTACAGTACATTAATAAATTTCCCGGCCGTGGCGGCATTAATGGTCTGGATAATACGCCTGTATTAAGACTTTCTGAGATGTACCTTATTGCTGCTGAAGCTGCTGCAAATATGGGTGGACAGGATGCTGCCGCTCAGGGTTTTCTTAATGCCATCGTTAAAAGGGGTAACCCTAATGCAGCTGACATTACCCTTACCGGTGATGCATTGAAAGAGCGTATTGCTCTTGAAAAGCGCATTGAGTTTGCATTTGAAGGTCACCGTTTCTTTGACATTAAAAGAAGAAGTGAAAATCTTAGCCGTGGAGCTGATTGTACTGCCGATGTTTGTTTCCTCGAGCATGGTTCTAACAGGTTGGTTATTCCCATTCCAAGAAGAGAAATGGAAGCCAACCCGAACATGGTGCAAAATCCCGGATATTAATTTTTAACCAAAAAACAAGTAACAATGAAAAAATTAGTTTTAATAATAGCAGCAGTTTTTGCAACCTCATTTCTTTTTGTGGCGTGTGAAGATGACGATAAAATGCTGGAATCGAAGGATTTCTTTGTCGCATTTGAGCAATTGCAGGGTGTACTTTCTCTGACCTCATCTGATACATTGAGAATCCCTGTGTATGTAGCAGCAACCACCGGCCCTGCTGTAACTGTAAACTTTGATGTTCTTGCCCAATCTACCGCTGTTGAAAACACCGATTTTGAATTCTTAGGAGGAAAATCTGTCGTTTTTGAAAATGGTACAGGAGTAAGACATATCCAGGTTGTATCTAAGGCTGGAAGCACTGCCCCTCTCAATGCTACATTAGAAATCAAATCTAATTCAGCAAACTATAATATTGGTTTTGGATTTGGTGAAAACCGTGATTCATTATCTCATCACCGATATACGATTACTTTCACTCCTTAATTTTTAATAAGGGTTTAATGATAAAGGGATTGTTACAGTTTTGTAACAATCCCTTTTTTGGTTATGGTCTGCTGTAAAAACGCTCCCACAAAAGAGAATCGGGTTGTGAATAAGATTTCTACAGACTAAAAAGGCAAGGTTATAAATTGGGTTTCAGGCTGGCATTGGAGGCAAAATAGCCGGGTTGCAGAATCACAGATGAGCCGGGCCATCATAATACTATTTGCACACACGCGGATGATAATGCGGGAACTAATAAGATAATGCAGCCATTGGAAACTGGCGCTTAGCGCTGATATTATGATAGAATTCAATGCAACCCCAGAATCCAAAGGGGCGGAGTGCTGACATTATGGGATTCTCATTAAAAGAATAAACGCCAAAAAAATCAGGAAGTTAAAAATTTCATACAGATGCAAATTCCGGTAAAGCAATGGATTCTTATCCTGGAAAGTTAATAATCCAGTTGATCAAGAAAACCCGCCAGCTTTATTAAATCATCCCTGTTGTCAAAAGAAATATTCTCTGAGCGGATAAAACTGTTGATATCTGATCGGTAATTGCCCGGAAGAACTCTTACCAGTTCCCTTCGGTTGGATGCCGATTGGTATTGTTCCTGGTAATAAATCATGAAGTTGGGTTTTGATGTAAGGATAACCTGAACCTCATTTCCAGTGGTATTTTCCAGGTGAATATAATTTGAACCTCCTGCTGCATAGGCTCCGTCTGTGGCTATGTTCCGCACCGGTTGGGTTGAAGAGGTTGGCGAAGAGACCCCGTAAGCTCCGGGCTTCATTTCAGTCATCAAATGGTTGGTTTGATATTTTATAAAATACCTGGATGTTTGGGTCCTTATTTTTTCTGCAAATCCAATTTCGGGAACAAAAACAATTAGTCTGTTGTCTTGTGTAATCAGGCTGTCGAGATTGTTGCCATATAATGACTTGATGGTTCCGGGATGATCTGTCCTGATGATAACTTCATCTGTCAATAACCGATAGTTAATCTCTGCATCTGATACTTTTCCACGTTGATATACTTTTGCTTCCACAAAATCATCGTAAAGAAAGATTACTTTGGGATCAGCCAGTTTCTCGATGTCGATGTTTCTGTCAGTAGTTGTGAAGGTGCTTCTGTAGGTCTGAGAGCATACTTTGCCGGCCGATAGAAATGTAAAAATCAAAACTGTCAATATGAGTTTCATGATAGGGTGATTTGGTTTGTAAATGGGAATATTTATTTTTAAGTCCTTGCTGTACAGTTAAGATCCATAACCTTATGATAAAGATGCTCCTGTTCTTACTAATTGAGCTTATATAATTGGTTGTACTTCAACATCGGTAACCTGATCGTTCCCTGCGATGTGAAATTAGTAAAAATTTATAAAATTTGCCATAGTTTTTTCTTTTACACTAGCTTAGCTGCTGTTGGATGCAATGAACTGTTCTTAACCTGAAATGTTAATTGTACTTTCAAATTTGGCCTGCTTTTGTATTAATTTCCTAACTTTGTTCAAATATATTTATTCGCTTACAGTTAAATAGTGGCATTTTTGCTGTTATTGAAATTCTGCAAGTATCATTCTACACAAACCATCCACAAATAATTAAGGATGGTATTACAATTCTAAATCAACACACATGAAAGAAAAAAGATTTACATTACTTGTTACGTTGTTTGCCATACTGTTTATGTCGGTAATGAGCACAAAAGCACAATTTTTTGAAATGGATGCCGG
>RECE01000125.1 GCA_007694165.1 Bacteroidota bacterium | reverse complement strand
TTCAAGACCTATACTACGTAACAGAAAATCTTTCCATTCATCTAAAGTAAAGGACTCCCTCCCTTTGTAAAGTACGTCCAACACATCACGTTTGGAAAGCTGAATAGGGCGAAGACTAACCACTCCAAAAGGTCTTCCGTTGCGCTCCTGTGCAATGGCAGCATCATATTCCAGCTCAATTTCAGCATAGAACCCACCTGTAAACATGCGGTCGTTCTCATTTACCAAAACTTCACTAATCCGCACATCATTGAGCATCAGGCTTGGTAACTGGGCAATATAAGAATCGGTTTTTGAGTCAAGTTTTGCGGTAATAATATCAATGATCTTGATGGTGCCTTTCTCCCTTGCCCTGGATTTGAAATACTCTTCTTCACCACTTCTTACGGTACGGTCGGTAAGCTGGCGTTTTACGATTTCAAGTCCTTCTGCAATTTCTTCGGGATCAGTTGTTGCACAATAACGCCCCAGCAGAAATTCAACCACATAAGTAGGAACCGGGAACTGTTTCCTGAACTGGTCAAGCAGGTCTTTTTTAACAATATAGCCTTCAAAGGCTTTAGCTGCTATCTGGTCAATTTTATCCATCTTTATCATATTGCAAATATTTTATTCGCCTATTATGGTTTGCCTTTTTTCAATGACATTGCCATTTAAATCTGTAATAACTATGAAGGCAGCAGTATTTTCATATTCTGCATCTTCGATGAAAAGAGTCACTTTACCATCACCCTTAATTAATTTGGGTTCTGTAATGGCAGTTTTCTCATCAGTATGTTTGGTTCTGATTTCAATCCTTGCATTTTCAGGTGCATCATGTATATCCATATTGCATCTTAAACCTGTCCACTTCATTTCCATGCTTATACGTTTCAATGCTGCACCTTCTGCCTGTATGTCTATTACCGGAACAAGACATTCCTGTAAAGAAACACCACCATGTGCATATTCATTGTTAGCCTTGAAAAATGAAATGCCCGGGGCATAAGCTATCATAACACTTTCATTCCAAAACCACGGGAGATGTAATAATTCTGAAGGCACTCCTTCTTTCAACACGGCACATCTGCCCCATCGGGTTTCAATATGGTCTTTGGGAAGTTTTTCGCGGGGCATACCGCCAGGTACCAAAAGCCAGCCATGATCCGTAACAATGCGAATTTTAGTGAATCCTGCAGCAAATACATCCTGCACTCGCTCTTCAATAAGGCTGAAAAGTTCTTCAATGCGATGCACAAGACCTGACTGTTCGCTATGACCAAACTGGTCTACCTTACCAATTTCCATCCAGCATTTTTCACCGCGTTTTAGCTCTGAGACATGTCTGACCATGGTATAGGAAACCTTATCCAGCTCTGATTCAAACTGGAATGTGGTCAGGTCTTTTTTCTCTTTTGTCTGCGGTCTGAAGTCTGTGCAATTGCTTTCACGGGAAACCCTTTCGGCAATGGGTGACAGAAACGGTTTGCATGTAGGAGTAAGACTGGGTAAAGGAATCCAGGCAGTGTCAATATTGATTTTGTACTTTTTCGGATTAAGACCTTCCAGCCAATGTTTTGCTATATCATACCGGAAGGCATCCACAAAAAGAATACATTCGTCTTCCGCAGACTTAATTTCAAGTTGGGTAAATAATTCCGGATTTTCTTCCACCAGCTTCTGAAACCTTTTTGTAAGCCTTTCCAGCCAGGGTGTGTAAACAGAAGCGAGCACAATTTTAACTGCCTGTTTTTCCTTTTCTGATTTGCATACTGCAAGGGATTCAAGGGCAGCATAATCTACCAGGCAACCTTTTTCTGTATACCAGTTTTTAAGACTTTCAACTGAAGTAGCATCCCAATTCTGCTCCATGCCCTCGCACATTGTTACAAGGTAAGCGAGTGACTGCGCCAGGTTGGCCCTGCCCAAACTGGCCCATACCCAACTGCGTCGCCTGCCATGCTCCTTTTCCAATTCCTTAATGGCAGAAACTGCATTTTCAGGTGAAAGTCGGGCAATTTCTTCAAGGGCATTTCTCAGTGCTTCTTCGGCATCAGCATTTATCTGTGGCCAGGTTTCATCAGGTATGGCAAACATACCTTCCCTTGTACCCTGTGGCTTTGCTTTTTCCAACAAATTAATGATTTCGGGGAACCGGCCGGGAGCCATAATAAAATAATCCCATACAGCAGCCCATTTGCCTGTTTTCATACCCAGGCTTTCTGTTATGGAAATTATATTTTTATATACAGGTACAAACTCATATTTATTTTTACAAATACTTGTAAATACCTGTTGTTTCTCAGGCTCCATTGATGTCAAATACTCGTCGCCCTTGCTCATCCATTCCAGTATGCTCTGCACCTCATTTTTAAAAAGCAGTTGGTATAGAAAATCAGAGCTTACATGTGAAGGGTAGGATATATCAGGTTCTTCAAATATTTTTGACAATACCTTCTGGCTGGCATCCCTGGTTTCATTGTCCTGTGCAATATTTAAACCCATACCTTCTTCCTTGTTCTGCAAAAAGGCCGGAATAGTCCACTCTTTCCCGTTGCGGTGTATCCATAATGTACCTGTGTATTGGTATTCCATTAAAGGAGCAATGGGTGGATCAGCATTCTGAAGATTTTTAAGGTTATTTTTAGAAATGCCCGGAAGATAAATGACGGGAACAACAGACTTATCCCAGTTTGCCTGGGAAAGTGTCCGCTCAACCATACATTTGAGCCAAATGGCAGGACCTGTTCTTTTTTCAGGATCATAATCACCCAAAACCAAAAGTTCAGGCATTTCCTGTTGTAATAATTCTATGATGGCCAACCATTGTCTTTCCGGATCGGGCCATAGCACTGCCACATGTGCGGTTAAATTACCACTGTCATAGCGCGATGCTTCACGGATACTTACAATTAAACGGTCTTTGAAGTTTTTGCTCACGGATTTTGGCTGTTTTTATTTTTTAATATTGTGGTAAAGTTATTGTTTGATTGTTTAGGATTGGTTTAAATTCTTTCCGAACTTGTTTCCGAACCTATACGAACCTATACGAACCTATACGAACCTATACGAACCTATACGAACTTACTTAATTTTCCAGATGCCAGATTGTTTGGTTCCAATTCTTTCAATCTTATTGGCTCTTTTAAGTTTGGCAATGTTTTTATCAACTGCTCTTGTTGAAACGCCTGTTTTGTCAGCAAGATCAGCAATAGTAATTTCCGGGTTCTCTGCCATTAAATGCAATATTTTTAGTGCACTTTCGCTTAACTCAACGGCCTCTTGTTTTTCGACCTCAGGTAGCTTTACTGAAGGCAGAATTATTTCACCTTCAAAATCACCATGTATCAAAAACTGCACTTCGAAAAAGCTACGATCATCATCGGTATTGAAAACAGGTTCGGGAGAGCCGTTTTCCCTGAGTGCTTTTCTGATCAGGGGTATCCCGGTGGCTTTACCTTCGGTAAGGTCAAGCTCTTTCAGGAAATCGCCCAGTCTGCGGTTGCGGTACCTTCGGGGTTTTACAATTCCTTTTTCAAAGGCTTCCATTTTGATGGAACGATCGGGGCCGCCATAATTAAGGATGGTAATACTATTGGGATAAACCCTTATTTCAACCGGTTCGCGCACCTGATAGTCACGATGATACAGGGCATTTACTATGGCCTCTTCCAATGCCTCGTAAGGATAATTCCAGAGCCTTATGGCTTCGGCCTGCCCTTTAACTTTCCTTACCCGCTCTTTGATAACATTGGTTTTGAAATAGCTCAGGGTGTTGGCAATAATATACTGAACCGGCCCTGAAATAGCGGGTATTTCTTCAAACTCAGGGTCTGCTTCCCCTTTTGGGAAATGGACAATTTCTACCCTTGAATATGGAAAATACTTTTCGGGTTTGTCTGAAAAAAGCATCAGGGCTACATTGCGCGGATACATTTGCTCAGGCGGGCCGGATAATAACTCCATTTGCTCAAGCATATCGGCAACAGGCAAATGTTCCAGGTTTTCTGCCAGCCGGCTTCTGGTTAGCCGCAGGTGATCCCTGAGCAGAACATAGGATATGTCTTTTAATGAAGCCTGTATGTTGGGACGGTCATCGAAAGGTACTTGGTTGGCAAGGGTGATGAGTTCTTCTCTTTCCTGTTTGCTGGTTTTTACCGTGCTTCCGTACCGCCTGATGTAATAGCTGTATTTCTTTTCGCGGGATTTTATTTCTTCGGGCACTTCATAGGGTCTGTTGGGGCCGCCGGGCACCCAAATTACAATGATCTTTTTACCGTCAACTTCTTCAATGCTGAGTTTTGGATGATATACCGGATTGATCAGGTTGTTCAGATTGATCATTTCTCTCTGGATAGCATCAATGCGGGTTTCATCTATCCCTGCAACGGGACGAACGGCCCTGCCGTTTTCTTCCTGAACACCTACAATGATATACCCTCCGCCTGTATTGCTGAAATCGTTGGCAAAGGCACAGATGGTGCGATAAACGGCACCCGGATTCCATCCTTTCTTGAATTCGATGCGCTCGCTTTCAATGGTTTTGCCGGAAATCAATTCTTCTATGTTTACATATACGGCCATAACTTCAATCTTTTTGTTGTTCCTCCTCCCTCGCCCCCCTCTTCACCTCATTGCTCAAATGCTCTATCACCTTCCCGTTTTCATCTTTCAGTTTGTATTGATCTTCCAGGTCTTCGTAGCGGTTGTGGCGGTCGGGACCCCAGGGAGAACCTGCGGGGTTTTTGCCGCGGTCTTTGCCCCATTTGATGTTGGGGTTTTTCCGTAGGATGCCGGCCTGCATAAAGGGGTATATGTTTAGGCGCACGCCATCGTTCAGGTCGGGTTCCCAGCCCATGGGTTGCTGGTGCAAGGGTTTCCAGCGGACGAAGATATCGTAGGGTGGTTCTCCAACCAGAATGAGTTCCAGCTTTTCCTTTAGCTTGCGGGCAGCCATCAACTGGCCATCGGCACCACTTTCGCCATCTTTGAGTTTGCGTTCGCATTGGCGTATGTAATCGTTGAGATAGGTATAGATAAGTTTTTGTAAATTGGCCTTATCGAGATTGTGGTAGTTGACCAGCGCGGCAAACCCATCCTTTCGGCCATCCCAGATGTGCCAGATAAAAGGGCGGTTGTTAAACACCTTGCAATGCTGAATGAAAAACTCTTCGCGCAGCCATTGCTCCAGGTTGGGTTTGTTGCTCCCTTCCTGTTGCAGCAGTTGGTTGGGGGTTTGGTTGCCCCATTCGTTGCCCCATACCTCGCGCAGGTATTCGCGCAGCACTTCGGCAGCAGGTTTTTCTCCGTTTACGGGGGGTATGCACAGAATGCCATCATCATCGGTAAGGTGGTCAAAGGCTTTGATCTGTGCAATATATTCCCTTGCCTTTTCGTCCAGTTCCATCTCCTCATCACTTTCTGCCGGCCAGCGGTAGCCCATCATCCTTGCCACGGCCACCTGCAAAGGATTATCTGAAGGCTTGGGGTGCCCATGGAACAACCACTGGGTAGCATCGTCGCTGTAAGGTTTGGGAAGTCCATTGGGGTATTTTTCGGCGGCGACTTTTTGCCAATGGTTTAAGTCAAATGGTACTTTTAAAAATGTTCCAACTGGCCGATACAATGATTGGTTGATTTTGTTTACTTCTTTAATAAATTGAAGAGAATTGCAGAAGCACCAAACCGAAGATAATAAACTGTTATCTTTTAGAACAAGGGTTCCTGCACTTTTACCAAAAACTTCCCCTGTATAAATAGTACATTTTGGATCAGTCATCAGCGTAATGCGAATTCCTATATTTCCTAAAACTTCGAATCCATTCATTAATTTAGACGGGAAATTATGTGCAGACGGAAAAGACTTTAACTTACCTTTACCATTTTCCCATAAAATAATATCTGACCGACCACCATAGTATTCGGGTTTCACAACGTTCTGAATGAAGAATACCCAACCAGGCTCTTTCGAAAGAAACTCCCAATATTTTCTCACAAAGACTTCATTATCTCCAGTTGAAATACCCTCAACACATGTGGCATATTCCGATAACAATTCTTTGCCTGTAAGTTTCTCAAGTGCAATTGTATAATCAGGATTCTCCAATTGCTGCTTCTGATTTACCGTTCTAAGTTCGTTGGTTTTCAAGGCTTCATTTTTAGCGACAGAACTCTTCTTTTCGGACACGTCAATCCCTGAAAAAGCAATTTCCATTTTGGGTTTTGCGTGGTGAACTGAAAAAAGGATTGCCTTGACAACTTCACCACTTATCTGGCTGAAAGCACCAGGGCCAAGACGTGCCAACATGCTCCAGCTATATTTCTTTAGTAGTGTTTCCCGAAATTTTTTATATGATTTCTGGAATAACCAATTTTGTGGCATTACGCTGCAGGCTGTACCTGTGGACGTTTTTAGCATCTTGTCAAAAAAAACAGTGGCCAGATCTCCTTTGGCTTCAGGGTAGTTTTTAAGAGCAAAACCGGCCATCACTTCATCCTGCTTCCCTTTTGCCAGGTAGGGTACGTTGGTGATTTGCAGTGTATATTTATTTGCGAGCAATTGCCCTGCTTTGGCAATACCGGCAGCCATTACGCCGCGTTCCACAATATCCTGATCCTGTTCGGTTTCCAGTGCTTTGAGCAGGGCGGGCTGCAACATATCAAAACTTGCCGTAAAAGCATCGGATTTAATGGTGGAAGGGTCGAGCAAACTGCCCAGTTCAGGTGCCAGTTGAAAATGTTCGTACAAAGCTTTCATGCCATTTTCCATCCTGCCTTTGTCATCAGGTTTAACATTGGCAACCAGCTTAACCCAGTCTTCCACTTTTCCTTTAGGTGCAATACCGCTGCATGCCAAATTCATTTCGGGCAATTCAAGGTAACGGCCACAAAATTTCCAGGCAGTGAGTGCCAGGTTAAATGCAGCAATCTGGGTGCAGCGGGGGTCTATTTCCAGCCCGTGGATGTTTTCGGCAATTACCATTTTTGCCGCTTCTTCTTTGCTCAAACCTTCTTCCAGCATGCGCAAAGGGGCCAGCACACCAAACAGTTCCACAATAAAATGCCCTGAACCCATGCAAGGGTCAAGGGTGGTAATGTCTTTCACTTTTTCGGGCCAGTGGTTAAAATTGCCTGCAGCGGGCACTTCGACAAGCTCAGTGTCCGCTTTACCTTGCTCCCCGGTCGCTGAGCCTGTCGAAGCGTCCGGTTTATGCATACGCAGGTATTCAAAAGGTACCGGCGGGGTTTTTCCGGGATTGCGACTTGCCCACCATGCACCCAGGGTATTGTCGATAAGGAAATGTACCATGTAGGGTTCGGTGAAAAGCTGGGTTACTGCTGGAAGACGCTCCCCATTGATCTTTTCTTCACTTGCCAGAATTTCTGCTTTGGCTTCACTTTGCCAGTACTGATACACCCACCCCAAACTATCGCGGGCATGAAAAGTTTCTTCATCAATGCTTTCGAGCAAACGTTCCAGCGCCAGGCGGTCTTCGGTGGCCAGTTCCACCTGCATCAGGGGGTCTTCAGGACGAAATATTGCGGGCAACATGTGCGATGCGTAGTTTGCTGCAGCAGCCCACTTGTCGGCATGTCCTTCTTCGGCAGCAAATTCGGCACAATCGTCCAGCGAAACGGAAACACTATGTTCAGGGTGCATCAACAGGTTGTTGGCTTCCAGAAAACGGGCAAAGAGCATCTTGTGCCAGTATTCGTAGGCAAGCTCGTAACTGAGTTTGGCTATCTGCTGCCTGCCGTTGATGTTCTCATCTCCAAGCAGACGGGCTTTGGCACGTAACCTTCGCCGCAGATCGCGCATTTCAGCGTCCATATGCGTGAAAGGTTCGGGCTGGTCAACCGCAATGTTACGCAAAGCCTTAACGGCTGCCTGTTCTGCCTTTTTTCGGGCATTAACAACAGTGGTTTCCAATTGTCTCCTCTGGGTAGAATTGAGTACAGTCATGTTCCTTTTTATTTGAGAATTACATCACCACTGTTCAACAGGTCTTTAATTTCGGTACGCAACCGGCTGATATAGCTTTCTAACTCCTGTTCGTTGCGGATGGTGCGTTTGGGCAAGCTATAGGATGCTGCCTTAGGTGCTGAGAGTTTAATGGCATCTTCAATGGCATTCTGAAACTTACCAGGCAGTGCCGTAACCTTATCATTCCATGCATCCAGCGAAACATGATTGAGTTGCTC
>RECE01000292.1 GCA_007694165.1 Bacteroidota bacterium | reverse complement strand
AGCAGTTGCAGGAGGTAATAGTTACCGCTTTGGGTATCAAGAGAGACGCCAAAGCGTTGGGGTACTCTGTACAACAGGTTGATGGAGAATCGCTTTCCAATGCAAGCCGCATCAACCCCCTTTCAGGGTTGGTTGGCCAGGTGGCAGGTCTGCAGATTGGCGAATCAGGAAGTGGTGCAGGCGGATCTTCACGCATCGTAATCCGGGGAGCCAATTCACTCACAGGCTCCAATAATCCTCTTTTTGTTATTGACGGTGTTCCCATGGATAACTCCGGAGGCTCTTCCGGAGGACTCTTTGGAGGTTTTGACTACGGAAACGCCGTCAACAACATTAACCTTGATGATGTGGAATCCATTACAGTACTTAAAGGTGGTGCTGCTTCTGCCCTTTATGGTGCACGTGGGCAGAATGGTGTAATCATGATCACCACCAAAAGCGGTGGTCGCAAAGAAGGAATCGGAATTACATATCAGTTTATGACCTCCACACAATCTCCTCTTATCAAACCCGACTATCAAACTTTATATTCGCAGGGCTCAGGGCGTAACTTTATCAACAACAGTCCCTATAGTTGGGGAGCTAAAATGCAGGGGCAGGAGGTAACCAACTTCCTGGGAGAATCTCAGATGCTAAATCCGGCAACTTCTCATCGTTATGATGATTTTTTCCGTTCCGCAATCAACATGGACCACTCTGTTACCCTTGATAAAAGAGGTGAAACCAATGGCGTATTGTTTACTGCTTCCTGGAATCAAAACAGCGGAATGATCAGTACCAATGAAATTGACAGAAAATCCTTCAACCTGAGATACGACTCAAAATTTACGGATTACCTTACCATAGACGCCCGTGCCAACTATATTCACCAGCAGGTTCAAAACAGACCCAACCTGGCGGGTTCTCCTGACAACCCCATTTACCTGATGACCATGATGCCGGCCTCTGTAAATATGGATCAACTGGAAATGTATGAAACGATTACCGGGTTGCCCGTTGTTTGGAACAGCAGGTACAGAAGAAACCCTGACGGAAGCTTGTCTCTTAACCAGGCACAACCCAGTTTTGCTGGCTCTCCTTTGCTTAATAACCCATACTGGGCTACGGAGCTTAACACAAATCAGGATACACGTAACCGATTGATGGGTTTTGCAAGCGCTAACCTGGATATTGCAGAAATGGCTGGATTAACCTTTGACCTGAGCCTCAGTGTAAAAGCTGGTATCGACTATTACAATGATGAACGCCAGCGAGTAACAGCACACAAGACTTATTATAAATCAGACGGACTGGCCTCAGGAAATTTCCAGCGTCTTGAGATAATGGAAGGAAACTATGATTTCCTTCTCAGTGCAGGAAACACCTGGGGCGACTTTAGCCTGCAAGGCTCTGCCGGGGGTAATATTATGCAAAGATCCTACAGAGCACTTTCTTCAAGTTCTGAAAGTGGGTTGATCAACCCCGACGGGCCGTATGTTATCCAGAACTTTAATAACCCAACGGCTAATAACGGTATATCAAACAGTGAAATCCACTCACTCTATGCTATAGCGAGTATGGACTATCGCAGGACGGTTTTCATGGATTTTACCTTCCGAAATGACTGGACAAGTGTCCTTTCTCCCGAAAACTGGTCGTACCAGTATCCTTCAGTGAGTGCAAGCTGGCTGCTGGAAGAATCATTTGAACTTCCGGCAATTTTTGACATGCTTAAACTTCGCGGGTCACTGGCTGGTGTGGGTAGTGCTGAAAATGCAGGTCCGAGATACTATATTTATGGCACCACCCCCAATGAATATTTGGGGCTTCCTTACGGCTTTATCAACGCCGTTCGCCCGGAACCCAATCTTATAAGTGAGTTCACTATCAGCAGCGAAGTGGGTGTAGAAGTCATTATGATGGGCAATCGCCTCAGAACAGACATTGCCTATTACCAGACAGGTACTCGAGATCAGCTTTTCCAAAACCCTATGGCTCCCTCTTCCGGATACAACAGTGGTTTTTTAAATTCTGGTTTTGTTAACAATACAGGTCTGGAGCTTTTTGCAAGCTACCGTGTTATCGAAAACCATGATTTCTCCTGGACAACAAGTGTAAACTTCACACGACAATGGAGTAAGGTGGAAGAAATCAGTGAAGACATTGATATGATTGTGCAAAGCTCAGTATTAGGTGATGATGGCGTAAGAATTGTTGCTCAACTGGGACACCCGGCAGGGATAATTCATGGTAGTGCTTTTGACAGGGACGAACAGGGTCGACTCATATTAAATGACAACAACCTTCCCCGCATTAAAACCGGCGACGACCAGTCGGTATTACTTAACAACGCCATCGGTAATGCTATTCCGGATATTTTGTGGGGTTTTAACTCTCAGTTCACTTACAGAAGAATGTTTATGAGTTTCCACATTGACTCAAAGCTTGGCCACGACATTTTCTCTGTGACCAATATGATGGGCGCTGAGCGCGGAACCCTTGCTTTTACCAAAGAAGGTCGCGATGAATGGGCCAGAGCAGTAGAACTGGCCTCGCAAGATCCAAACTTAAGCCCCTCCGACTTTAACATGGGATTTATGATTACAGGTGTAAGAAACGGAGAGGAAGTAGTAGTGGCTGTTGACCCACAAAGATACTGGGAGCACGTATCAAGAGTACACGAAGCCTTTGTGTATGATGCGTCTTACATACGACTCAGACAATTATCACTGGGTTATAACTTCGGAAGCGCTGTTTTGAATAATACTCCATTCCGTGATGCCACCATTTCTGTTTTTGCCAACAACTTGTTTTATCTGATGCTTAACACAGAGAATATCTCTCCTGAATCGTCATTCGGAACAGGCAACAACACAGGTTTTGAGCTTTATGCATACCCCGAAATGCGCAGCCTGGGAGTAAACCTCAAAGTTTCATTGTAACATCCTTTAAGATTGAAATTATGATAAAGAAAACAATAAACACAGTATTATTAGCAGCCATGTTGCTTGCAGTAGGCTGCACCAAGGATTTTGAAGAGTTGGATCGACCTAAAACTGCCAGTGACATCATCGCCCCCGATGCATTATTTACCCGTGCTCTGGTAACAGGTTCAGGAATGAGTGCAGGAGTGTGGCAGTGGAAACACCAGATTTCCGGTTCGGTATACGCCCAGCATTTGGCAAACATACAAACCGGTCCTAACTTCACCGCTGATAATTATGAGCCCAGGGCATGGAATGTGGTATGGAACTGGTATTATGCCACTTCGGGTTTTGCACCCTTACACTATAACTGGCATGTTATTAAACTATCCAGAGAGCTTGAAAACCCCATTAAGGAAGCCATTGCCCGTGTCTGGAATGTATATATGATCCAGCAAATTACAGATATGTATGGTGATATGCCGGTATTTGAAGCCTTCGAAAGCCTCAGGCCCCGGTTTGATCCTCAGAAAGATATTTATATGTTTATGCTTGCGGAGTTGAAAGATGCTGTAGAAATGCTTGATGAATTTGAAGAATTCGGGTTTGAAGGATATGGCCAGTCAGATGTTTTGTTTAACGGTAACCAGGAAAGCTGGGTAAGATTTGCCAATACGATGATTCTTCGCATAGGCCTCAGAGCATCCAACACGGCAGAATTTAACAACGATGTCTTGCCCTACATTCAAGGAGTAGACCTTCAACGTACCATAACTACCAACAACCAGATGGTTAAAATTTATCCTCATGCCGGTGGGCGGACCTATCATGTGGAAAACCCCATCAGGTTTGTGAAAAACTGGAATGAGGTCAGACTTAGCAAAACCATGTTTGATATCTTGGATTTGCACAATGACCCCCGGCTTCAGGTATATGCCGACACCAATGTATTTGGAGAGTATGCCGGCTTGCCCAACGGTCAGCCTCACGGATTGCTTTCTGAGCAGTTTGATACCTATTTCCGCCCTAACTACAGCAATATTGGAAGCTTTTTTGCAGAACCCAATACCCCCTTGTTTATGCTTACGGCAGCCGAATCTGCTTTTCTGAAGGCCGAAGCTGCCCATAGAGGTTTTATTACCGGGAGTGCAGAAGAGTATTACAATGAAGGCATCAGATTATCTTTCGAACAATTTCAGATTACAGAAGAGCAGATAGTCAGCGACTACCTTACAGGGGAAGCCGCCTTTGATCCTGCTGAAGCACTTGAGCAAATCTGGACACAACGATGGGTAGCTCTCTATCCCAACGGACACGAAGCCTGGTCGCTGGTAAGAAGAACAGGACACCCCCAGATGATGGAACCCGTTTTTACTTTCCCTGACAATGATCAGATGCCACGTCGCAAGTTGTATCCCGATGCAGAGAGGCTTTATAATTCGGCAAACTATGAAAGTGCCGTAAGCCGAATGGGAGGCGACAGCCAATACACCCGCGTATGGTGGGATGGCGGAAATTGATAAGTCGCGGGATCTCCGCTTCACTGCGATAACTCAATCCCGCATCCTTTCAGTCGCGGGATCTTCGCTTCGCTGCGATAACCCAATAACTCATTAATCCAACAACTCAATTTTACTAAAACCCTAAAACAACTAACTATGAAAAAGATCAAGATTTTCCCTTTTCTGGCGATGCTCGCAATGCTCGCAACAAGTGTTGTCTTTACAGCTTGTAATGATGACGATGATCCCGTTCCTACGGAAGCTTTTATTACTGAATTTGCTATTACCAATGCTGGTGGCGATGGTGACCTGCGCGTAGAAGGTGCAATAACCGATTTTAATATTCTGGTTGCTGTGCCTTTTGAAACCGATGTTACCGCTTTGGTTACTGATATTAAGGTATCTGAAGGTGCGAGTGTTGTGCCTGCATCAGGCACTGCACAGGATTTTACTGATACCAGAAATTTTGTGGTTACCAATGGTGAGGTTAGCAATACCTACCAGGTAACTGTTGAGCTGGCAGAACCTACAACGCCTGCCATTACAGATATAACACTGGTTTCTGAGGTGACGGGTCTGGAATATCAGACAGAGATCAACCAGGGTGAAAAAACCATCCATGTGACCTTCAATGAGCTTCAAAGCCGCATCGCACTGATCGAAAGCATTGAGATTGCTCCTGCTGGTACAACCTACACAACTTACAGCGGCAGCGACACGCTTAATCTTGACGATGATAACATTACTATTACAGTTTCATTTGCCGGTGAAGAAAGTGTTTACACCGTTCAAACTACCGTTACTGAAGCAGGTTTCAACCCCGACAATACTACTTTGCTGATGGACAAAAGCGGAGCTTCCGGTGCTGTACCTTCCATCATCAACAATGAGAACAACAGAGGAGCTGCTTTCGACGGAAAACACGTATTTGTTGCTTCACGTCAGGATGGCAACCAGGTATACTACTGGGATGTTGATGCCCCCAATGAAGATCCCAAAACACTTACATTCGGCAATGTAGTAGCCGGAGGTGCCTGGGTGGTTTCTGATGTTGTGGTAAAAAATGGCAACATCTATGTTTCCAACATGGTTAATGCTGCCGGAAGTGTTTTCAAGGTTTATAAATGGGAAAGTGTTGATGACACCGAGCCCGAACTGGTTCTTGAATATACCATCCCTGATTTTGAAGAAGGTGCAGATATCAGACTTGGCGATGCAATTTCTGTAATTGGCACTCCTCCTCACAACGGATATATTTTTGCTTCTAACTTTGCGTGGCCCAACAGCGCAAGTGAGTTTTACAAATTCTCTTTCAATGGTGACAAAAACGTAACCCCCATTGTTGTGCCTATTGTGACACAAGAGGCGCTCAGAATGGGTCAGTACGGCCGTGTGAATGTAATTCCCGGACACGACGACCTGCTAATGGTTACCGGTGCAGAAATGGCCATTGCCATCATGGACTACTCAGGCGACATCAAATTCGAAGCTACCGAGTCCATCATGCAGTCGCGCAGTTTCAGCCCCCATATTTTTGAATACAACGACGGGCTATACTTTAGCTACAGCGTTAACAGAGAATGGGAAGCCAATGGCATCTGGTACGATGTAATCAACATCAGTGAAGGTGCGGATATCATTGCTGCTTTCCAAGGGTTGAACAGTGGAAATATTGCTGAAAAAAGAGTTTTCAGACATATGCTCAGCGGTCCTGCCGGACAGTGGGTAAGCGCAGCACAAGGTGTTGGTTTCAGCAATGATGGTAAACCCAGGATAATGAGCTTTGGAATGATGAATGGTTTCGTGGTCCACGAATTCTCCAACTAATAGTATAATACAATAAACACAGAGGGGTTTTTCCCGCCCCTCTGTGTTTTTCTTCTGTTCCCCCTGAAATCTTAATGCTATGAAAAAAATCATTTATCTGATATCAATGCTGCTTTTTGCCTCCCTGGTTACAAGTTGCGATAAAGAAACAGATCCGGATCCTAATGATAATCCGAATGATACCACTCAGGTGGATACATTGATGATCCGTTCTTTTGTGTTTTCTGAGCTTAATCCTCAGGTGGAAGCTTCAATTGATCAGGAAGAATTTGAAATAAGAGCCTCAGTACCCCGTACTGCCAACATACGCAATCTTAAAATAGATGTAGAATTCACCGAAGGAGCCACTTTGAGTCCTCCTTCCGGGTTTGCATATGATTTTCTCAACCCCCTTACTTTTACCCTTAAAAAAGATGGTGAAACCCTCGAATATACTGCTATTATAGACTACAGTGCAGTGGACGACAACGAGCTTTTATCAGTAGCTTTCCCCGATCTTTTCAGAACAGGCACCATCGAAGCGAATAATGTAATGCTGGAGGTTCCCTTTGGAACCGATTTGTCAGAAGTTCTCGTTGAAATGGAGATTTCTGGTTTTGCCACAGTCTCACCTGCTTCAGGCGATGTGGTTGATATAACCCAACCTCTGGATATTATTGTAACAGCGGAAAATGGAGATGAAAATACTTACACTTTATATACTACCATTCTTGAACAGGAAACCGGAGTAAGAGCATTCTGGATTCCCGATCCTTCTCACTCCCAGTTTTTGACCAGTTATGAAAATATTCAGAAAGGTGTGGCAATGGCCAAAGAGCTCAACTTCAACACCCTTTATGCAGTAGCCTGGGCCAAAACACGCACCCTTTATCCAAGCCAGGTGCTTGCCGACAATTCAACTTTCGAAACGGCAAGGGATGGAATGTTTACCCCTAATTACTCGGGGCCTGGAGGTGACCCCCTTACAGACCTCATAGAGGTTGCCCAGGCTGAAGGCCTGAAAGTAATCCTATGGTATGAGTATGGCTTTATGGCACGCTGGGGTACTGCTCCTACTCCTGAAAACGACAGGATTCTCGCTGTGAACCCACATTGGGCCGGATGGGGTATTTCAGCCGGAGATACTATCCCCAGCAACTACAACAACAGCGACTATTATTATAACGGTTACCATCCCGAGGTACAACAATTCATGATTGACCTGGTTATGGAAGCGGTTAATAACTACAATGTTGATGGTATACAAGGCGATGACCGTATGCCGGCGATGCCCCGCAATTCGGGATATGATTATTACACTGTTAACCGTTACAAAGATGAGCATGGTGGACAAGCTCCTCCCTCAAGCCCTAGTAACACGCAATGGGTAAGATGGAGAGCAGACATCCTGAACGAGTTCGGGCAGGACTTATTCGATGCCGTAAAGGCAGCAAAACCTGATGTGCTGGTTACCAACTCCCCCAATCCTTACCCCTGGGCTTTTGACAATCTGATGCAGGACTGGCCCGCATGGCTCGATGCAGGGAATGTGGAAATCATGTCAGTACAATGCTATCGCTATAATATTGAAGCGTACCGCTCAACCATTAATGGGGTGTTGCATTATTTTACCAATCATGGTGATGGTAATTTGCAAAGACTTTCCCCGGGTTTGATATTATATGGTTCTGCAGGTCTTACCGACGCAAACCTTCTTGCCGAAAAAATCAAATACAATCGCAGCGTAGGCATCACCGGCGAATCGTTCTTTTATGATGTCCCCCTCAATGACCACAGGATAAAAAGAGTAATCAAGGCAATGTACCCCGGACCGGCAATTTTCCCTGATTTCTGAATCTGATAACTGTTGGGTATGAAAAACAGGGAGTTAAGTATAGATGCTTTAAGAGGTTTAGCGATTGTTGGGATGGTGCTTTCGGGTACCATTTCCCGCAATCCTCAGTTGCCCGCCTGGTTGTACCATGCCC
>RECE01000262.1 GCA_007694165.1 Bacteroidota bacterium | reverse complement strand
TGGGCGGGCAATGTGGAAATACACATCAACAGCAGCGACTGGCACAGGCACGGCCATCAGCACGATGATGCCTATGGCAACATTATCCTGCATGTGGTGATGAATCATGACAAAGAAATAACAGATAAATCAGGCAACGAGGTTCCGGTTTTTGAAGTAAAAAAGTATTTTGATGCTGCCTTGTTTTATAAATATGAGAAAATCATTCATTCCAGGGCATGGATTCCCTGCGAGTCCTATATACATGAGGCCGACAATTTTATTGTAATCAACTGGCTCAGCCGTTTGCTGGTGGAAAGGCTGGAAAACAAAGCAGGAGAAATTCAAAGGTTTTACAAATACTTCCAAAACAGCTGGGAACAAACCTTTTATTATTTCCTGGCCCGCAACTTTGGTTTCAAAGTCAATGCCAGTCCCTTTGCATTGCTTGCCCAAAACACCCCCTTTAAAATTCTTGCACGACACAAGAATGACCTTACACAGCTGGAAGCTTTGTTATTTGGCCAGGCGGGTATGCTCAACGAAGCATCTTTCAAAGATGCCTACCCCACCCTGCTCAAGAGAGAATACGATTTTCTGCGTCATAAATATGAATTGCAACCCATGGATGGTTCTCTGTGGAAGTTTGGCAAACTCAGACCTCCCAATTTTCCCACCATCAGGATTGCCCAGTTTGCGAAATTGATTCATGTTTCTGAAAACCTGTTCAGAAAAATAACAGACAAAACATCGGTAAAAGAAATCAGTGCTTTATTTACCCTGCAATGCTCTCCTTACTGGGACAATCATTACAGGTTTGATAAAAAATCGGAAAAGAAGGATAAAAAACTGGGGGTAGCTGCCATTGAAAACATAATAATCAACACCATTGTACCCCTTAAATTTATCTATGGAGCGGAAAGTCTGCGTCCCGAAATAAAAGAGCAGGCCATCGATCTGCTCACAGAACTGCCTGCAGAGAAAAATGCGGTTATTAACCAATGGATACAAACCGGAGTTAAACCGGAAAACGCCGGAGAAGGTCAGGCTTTGCTGGAACTGAAGAAATATTACTGTACACCGAAAAAATGCCTGCAATGCGCCATTGGTCATAATTTGGTAAGAAAGAAAAACGAGGATTAGCTCTTTTGGGTGAATTTGTTAGTCTTCCGTTGTTTTAATCTCGTAAGTTATAGGAATAGCTTTCTGAAGGGTTGCACTAACCCCGCAGTATTTTTCTTTTGACAACAGGATTGCTTTTTCCAGCTTGTCCACCGGAAGGTCTTTCCCTTTGAAAGTATACACTATATGCATGGATAGAAAAGCCTTGGGAGGTTCTTCTTCCATCTCCCCTTCGACCTTAATAGACAGTCCTTCGAAATTTACTTTCATTTTTTTCAGGATAGACACTACATCCATCCCTGTGCAACCCGCAAGAGCCATGAGCATCAAGGGTTTGGGGCGAACCCCTTTGTTGTTTCCTCCACTCTCGGGCGGACCATCTATAACAATATGATGACCATCACTATCTGCTGAGAATTCAATTCCATCAACCCATTCTACATTTACTTCTCTTTTCATATCATTGCAATTTAATATTTATACGGTGATCAGATCAGCTTGTCTGGCCTTTTTCGCAGGAGAAATCCATCCTGTTGTAACTGTACTCTCATGTGAAGCCATGACAAGTTGTTTGTCAAAAGCAAATCCTGCTGGCAGGCTTTGATGAGCTTTCTGCAAACAGCAAACCTATTGTATGATGATAACAGAAATAAAAAACGCTTGTTCATTTGCAAGCACAATACAGCTGTAGCACACCGAAAAAGTGGACATTATATAAACAGAACGATGAATACCCAAATGGGAGGTTTACTACTTTTGGCAATCACTTCTGAAAAGTAGCAGGTTATTTATCTGCATAGAAGGTTATTTTAAACATACTTCCATCAGTGGAAGACAATACCTCCATGTGGCCGTTAATCTGGTCATTGACAAGGATTTCAGTCAGGGGTAAGCCATTGGTTGTAAGTTCAGATATATCAAAATCTTTAGGCAACCCTTTCCCGTTGTCCGATACAGTTATTTCATAGTGATTACCTTTCAGGGTATAGGTAACATGAATTATATGTTTTTCATCCTTATACTTCCGGAGATAATAATCGGAAAAAGCATGCTGCAGAGCGTTGGACAGAAGTTCATTAACAATCAACCCCATGGGGATGGCATAATCCACATCAAGAAAGACATCGGAAACCTCATACCTGATTTCAACTTTACCTTTTCGCTTATAAAAATCCAGCAACTCTTCTGAGAGAGAGCGGATATAGCTTCCAAAATCCACATCGGAATAGCTGATGGAGAGGTAAAGATTGTTATGCACCAGGAGAAGACTTTTAACCCTGCGGGCGAGTTCTTTAAATTTCCGTGAGGCGGCAGGGGTAAGATTCTCCTTGTCATTGGCGGTGATAAGAGAAATGATGATATTCATATTGTTCTTAACCCGGGTATGTATTTCGTTGATAAGCACCTCCTTTTCAGCAATATCAGCCTTGATATGCTCCTCTACCCTCATTCTTTCGGTCATCTTCACCTGAAGTTCTTTATAGGAGTTGGTAAGTTCAGCGGTTCTTTCTTTAACCCTTATTTCCAGTACCTCACTGATGGCTCTCAGATTTTTCTCGGCATGTTCTCTTACAAAAATTTCCTTATGCAGGTTGATAGCCTCACGATTGTCATGTCCGTAAATAATGTATCCATGCAAGTCTTCAAACCTGTCATAAATGGCAATAAAATACAAGCTTGTTTCAATCATATTGGCAGACAAATCTTTCATAGACAGCACCATGGGTCCAATCTGGCCCTTCTCATTTGCTCTTTTGAGGTAACCCACAAGCAGGGTTCGGTTTTCAAAAAATTCTTCAATTTCTTTGCCTACAATGTTTTTGGAAGAACCCGCAAGCAATTTTTCGGTGAACACATTCGTGCGGGTAATTTCATGGTTGGTGTCAATAAAAATTACTATCTCTTTTATATGTTTTATGATATTGTCTGATGCAAGGCTGTTGACGTTGTTGCTCAGCAACCGGTATCTTATCATGGCAAAGGTAATGCCACCAATCCATGGCAATGAGCTGATATGTGCCATATTGGGCAGTGTATCAATTTGCATAGCAGGAAAGACAATGTCGAAAAGGACTCCCACAATAACAAAAAGAAGCAAAGGATAAAAGTAAATGTTAAACTGACGTTTTTCAAGGGCATCACTGATTTGAAGCCGCCATTTAATCAGCAATAAAAAGGAGATGGAGGCAGCGAGTCCAATATACACATAAAACAGGTAGTAGTAAATGTTATTGGGATCGTGCACAAAATGCCAGGCCCAGGCTCCCTTATAAACCTCTATGGCTTTCCAGTATCCCAGTATTGCAGCAAGGAAAAAAAACACTCCGCCTGCAAGCATCACAACAAAAACGGAGTTTTGCCATTTGGCAGAAAATGCAGGTTTCCCTATAGACATGTTAAATCCTACCATAAAGGCAGGAAAAAGGGTATAACCCAAAGAGGCTGCCGAGTCCCATGCAGAAGCAGCAGAAGCCGTTTGTGCAGAGTAAACGAAAATATATGCGAAGGACCAAACAGAAAAACAAATGCTCAGCAGAAAGAACAAAATATTTTGTTTTGAATTGACACTTTTATACAATACATACACACCTGCCTGCAGGTAAATTAAAAAAAGCAGTATTGAAATAAGTGATAAGACGTTCATAAGAAAACCGTTTGGCTAATTGCTGATTTTATTGATCAAATTTTACAATGAAAGTGGTCCCCTGCTGACCATAATGAGATATTTTCCCTTTCAGATGGTCTCTTGTAAGCACATTTACAAGCTGCAGTCCGATTTTCTGGCTTTTCAACTCCTGAAACGGCATGGGCAACCCAATACCATTGTCGCTCACCACAAGAGAAAACTCACCGTTATTGCGATAAAATTCAACATTGATAGTGCTTTTGTTTTCAATAACTCTTTGTGTCTGAAAAGCATAATTGAGGGAATTCATCAAAAGTTCGTTGAAAATGATTCCCAATGGAATGGCATGACTGATATCGAGGTTTTCATCCGTCAAATTCAGTTTGAAAACGATATCCCTTTGTTTTCCGTGATTTCTGTATAGCTCGCCAATGGTTTTTTTTAAAAAAGATGAAAAAGCAATACTGGAAAGATTGGGTGAAGAGTAGAAATCTTCGTGGATACGCGAAATGTAACGGATTTTCTCAGCAATATCGCGAAGCTTGTCAGAAGCATGGTTATCAACAAGGGGATGGTTGCAGAGCATATTCACCAGGGAGATAATTACCTGGATATTGTTTTTTACCCTGTGGTGAACCTCCTGCACGAGCTCGATTTTTTCATGGAGATCGGCCTTGATTTGCTCTTCAGCACTTCTCCTTTCCACTACTTCCTGTTGCAACTTGAAGTTGGCCTCCTGCAATTCCTGGGTTCTTTTCTTAACCAGCAGTTCCAGTTCTCTCCTTATTTGCGAAAGATTTTTCTCTGCTCTTACCCTGTCTGCCACTTCCTCTTTGAGCATTAGCTTCTGTCGATAGTCCATACAGCTAAATACATAGCCCAGGTTTCTTTTGAATACATCCTCTATTTTGATGATATATAGCACAACAGGCACTTTCTCTTTTCCCTTGGTAAGAAGCTCAAGGCGTATTTGCCTGGAAACATTTTTAGAGCCCATGTATTTGATACCCTCTTTTACCTTTTCGGGCTCACTGAAAATATCCTCCAACTCGCAACGATTTATTTCATAGCTATTGTATTTAAGGTTGCTGAGGGTGTACTGATTGGTAGCATATATCTTACCTTCCTTGTCAGCAATAAGCAAAAACTCCTTTACATGATTTACAATCAAATGGTAAACCATATCCGGGGTAATAGAAGCAGAAGGAAGAAAAAACAGCACATAGAGCCCGCCCCCAATAAGAATGAGGGCATTAATGGGCGCCATTGCCGGAATAAGATGGGCTTCAATGTAGGGGAATACGAGATTGGAAAAAAAAGAGAGCACAAAAAAGAAGCTTAGTATATAAAGCAAAACCTTTGCCTGATATTTTTCCCTGTTGCTTCCGGCCATAAAGTACCAGCCTATTAACATGTAATAAACTAATAAGTCGCAACATATAAGGTAAAATATAAACAAAAAATAGGAGAAGGTATTATCGTATGGTGTATAAAACCAATTGCCATTGTCCTGGTAAAAGTATTTAACCGACTCAAGATCAAACAGGGCAATATATAATGAATAAATGGCAATAAGCAGAAATACTGTAAATAGCAATACAAAAACCTTTTGGGATAAGTTTCGTGTCAGCAGATGAAAAAACCATACAGTAATAAGGGGGAAAAACACCCAGCCAACAGAAGCGATTCTATCGTATAAGTAAACCTTCTCGATAGTTTCTGCATTGAAAAACAGTGTATAACTAAATGCATATACTGCAAACAAAAAGGATAAGAATGCAAACACCCGGTTGACAGATGACTTGCGATCTTTTATCAATGTATATATACCAGCCTGTAAGAATAAAACTGAAGATATGAAAGACAGTACTGCAAATATATTCACTTGAATTCTTTTAATAAATTACAAAACAAGAAAGGGAGTCCAAAGCATTTTACTCTTTTGCACACCCTGATATAAAAAGAAACCCTGTCCTTGCCCAACCTGATATGAGATCAGGATGACCCAAAGACCATTTATCAAATATCAGGTTTTTTTTTCGAAATAACAGTATTATTTAGCATTTGAAAAATGCATTGCGACAATTCCCTTACCTGCCCTCAGAACACTACAAATCTCACCAGGCAGCAAGCAAATCTGCATCAGCAACTTAGCCAAACAAGGTTGCACTTTTACAACCAAAAACCCTACTCTAACGAACTGAAAACAGGCTGTTCAAGTATAAAAATACTTATAAACAGCCTGTGGTAAAAATAATAAAAAGTCGTAAAACCTGGGTTTAATCCTGGTCTGAAAGGAATCTTTCAGCTTCAATGGCTGCCATACAGCCGGTACCTGCTGCGGTAACAGCCTGGCGGTAAACATGGTCCTGCACGTCACCACAGGCAAAAACGCCTGGCACCCGGGTTTGGGTAGAATCATGTTTTGTTATGAGATAACCATTTTCATCCAAATCAAGCTGACCCTTGAAAATATCGGAGTTGGGTTTGTGTCCAATGGCAACAAAGAAACCCTCAATGTCCAGTCGCTTTTCTTCTCCGGTCAGGGTGTTTTCGAGGATTACGCCATTGACAGTTTTCTCGCCAACAATTTCTTTGGTTACGTGGTTCCAGACAATTTCAATATTTTCTGCCTTCATAACCCTGTGCTGCATGGCTTTTGAAGCTCTCAATTCATCGCGACGATGGATAAGGTATACTTTCTTGCAAAGCTTCGACAGGTAGGAAGCCTCCTCACAGGCAGTATCACCGCCACCAGCCACTGCAACTGTCAGTCCCTTGTAAAAGAAACCATCGCAGGTAGCACAGGCCGATACACCAAAGCCGTTAAACTTTTGTTCTGATTCAAGGCCGAGCCATTTGGCTGATGCACCAGTAGAGATGATCAGTGTTTCGGCAAGCACTTCGGTTTTTTCATCAATGGTTACCTTAAAAGGGCGTTGCGACAAATCTACAGCAGTAGCCAAACCCCAGCGCACATCGGTGCCAAACCTTTCAGCCTGCTTCTTGAAATCTTCCATCATTTGAGGCCCCTGCACACCGTCAGGATAACCGGGATAGTTTTCTACCTCTGTGGTGATTGTCAACTGGCCTCCGGGCTGCAACCCCTGATACATCACCGGTTTCAAGTCGGCTCTTGCGGCATAAACAGCAGCGGTATATCCGGCAGGACCTGAACCCAGAATCAAACACTTAATTTTTTCCATATCTCTTAATGATTATTTTTTGATTTTTTTTTAATGCGCAAAATTACAGCTTTTCATTCAACCCCACAAGCAAAACAATAATCATATTTTGTTATTTAGATGTTTTTAATACAAAAAAACAAATGATTAAAGGATTGACAGTACATCAAATTTATTCACATTAAAAAAAAGTGTTGCACTAATTCTTGTTACTAAATTTCCCTTGATTTTGCCAGCATTTTCAAATCGGCCAAAGCAACAGCAGCAATGGCTTCGATGACCACCGGTACTCTTAAGGCAATACAAGCATCATGACGGCCTTTTACTTCCAGTGTTTCTATCTTCCCTGTTTCCACGCTGTAGGTTTTCTGGGCAATGGAAATGCTTGAAGTAGGTTTAACAGCCACCCTGAACACCAGTTCATTGCCATTGGTAAGTCCACCTGTGATGCCACCGGCATTGTTGGAAGCTGTGCGACCGGTATCATCCAGAATGGGATCGTTGTGTTCACTCCCCTTCATAGAGGCAGCGGTAAAACCTGAACCAAACTCTATCCCTTTGATGGCGGGTACAGCAAAAGCAAGATGACTGATTACCGATTCAACCGGGTCAAAAAATGGCTCTCCCCATCCCAGGGGAATATTGCCGGCTCTGCATTCTACAAGGCCTCCCAATGAATCGCCTGCATCAAGAGCTTCCTCAACGGCTTTCTCAATATCTTCACGCCCACCGGCTTTGATAAGACTGGCCTGCACAGCCACCGGGTTTATCAGTTTTTTGGCCACCACTCCGGCAGCAACAAGCGCCAGGGTAAGCCTTCCAGAAAAATGCCCTCCTCCCCGATGATCATTGAACCCTTGAAATCTTTTCCAGGCTACAAAATCGGAATGCCCGGGCCGGGGTGTTTTTACCAGGTTATCGTAGTCCGATGATTTGATGTTGGTATTTCGAAACAAAACGGTAATGGGGGCACCTGTGGTATGACCCCTGAAGCACCCTGAAACAATCTCGGGCAAATCATCTTCCTTACGGGGGGTAGTTCCTTTGGCGCCCGGCTTTCTCCGTTCAAGATCAGGCAGGAAATCTTCTTCTGCCAGGGGAATACCAGGAGGGCAACCATCAAGGGTCACTCCTACTGCTTTTCCATGCGATTCTCCAAAAATATGTATGCGAAATATTCTGCCAAATGAATTCATTGTTATGTAGGTTAATGGGTTATTTATTATTGGTTATCAGTTAATTGTTATTGGGTTATTGGGTTATCGGAGCGAAGCGGAGATCCCGCGACTGAAAGGATGCGGGATTGGGTTA
>RECE01000306.1 GCA_007694165.1 Bacteroidota bacterium | reverse complement strand
TGGTATGCATCAGCAATTGCGATAAAATCACCCCGGGTATGCTCATGGCTGCCATGCGACTCAATGTGCCCACCATCTTTGTGTCGGGCGGTCCCATGGAAGCCGGTAAACTGGGCGATAAAGCCCTTGACCTGGTGGATGCCATGGTAATTGCCGCCGACGATAACGCCACCGATGAAGAAGTGGAAGAGGTGGAAAAAAATGCCTGTCCGACCTGTGGTTCTTGCTCGGGAATGTTTACCGCGAATTCTATGAACTGCCTCAATGAGGCCCTTGGTCTGGCCCTGCCCGGAAACGGAACGGTAGTTGCAACCCACGAAAACCGGCTGGGCCTATTCAAAGACGCTGCCAGTCTCATTGTTCAACTTGCCTACCGTTATTATAGTGATGAAGATATGTCAGTGCTGCCTCGCAATATTGCTACCAAAGCCGCTTTTATGAATGCTATGGCTTTGGATATTGCCATGGGAGGTTCCACCAACACCGTATTGCACCTGCTGGCCATTGCCCGCGAAGCGGGAGTTGATTTTACCATGAAGGATATCGATGGGCTATCGCGTCGTGTTCCTGTAATTTGCAAAGTGGCCCCCGCAAGTCATTATCATGTGGAAGATGTGAACAGGGCTGGTGGCATCATGGGCATTCTGGCTATGTTGGATAAGGCCGGCCTGCTCGATACTTCTGTTCCCAGGGTCGACTTTCCCAATCTGGCTGAAGCCATTCGCCAATATGATGTTACTCAGCCCCATGCCAATCCAAATGCATCTGAAATATACCGAAGTGCCCCCGGGGGATTCAAAAACCTTACCATGGGTTCGCAAAAATCAAAATACAAAAACCTTGATCTGGACCGCGAAAAGGGTTGTATCAGGGCACCGGAGCATGCCTGGTTTGAAGAAGGCGGATTGGGTGTGTTGTATGGAAACATTGCCCGTAAAGGCTGTATTGTAAAAACCGCCGGAGTAGATCCTTCAATCTGGCATTTTGAAGGTACTGCGAGGGTTTTTGAATCGCAGGAGGATGCTTGTAAAGCCATTCTGATAAGAGATATAAAAGAAGGAGATGTGGTAGTCATCAGGTATGAAGGCCCCCGCGGTGGACCGGGTATGCAGGAAATGCTGTATCCCACATCCTACATAAAATCCAGAGGCCTGGGAGCAAAATGCGCCCTGATAACCGATGGACGTTTTTCAGGTGGCACCTCAGGTCTTTCTATCGGACACGTATCTCCGGAAGCAGCAGCAGGTGGCGAAATTGCCCTGATACGGGATGGAGATAAAATCGTGATTGATATTCCTTCAAGGCAAATCAATGTTATGGTTCCAAATGAAGAACTGCAGGAAAGACATAACCAGGAAATGGCAAGTGGCAGCCAGGCATATCAGCCGGCACCGCGGCCCAGAAATGTATCACAGGCACTAAGGGTGTATGCATCCATGGCATCCTCCGCTGATCAGGGTGCCATCAGGATATTACCCGAATACAGTCCGGTATTCTCAAAAACTGAAGAACTAAAAACCCATTAAATACAGAAACTATGGAATCTCAAACCTTTGAACCCGTTAAAAAAGAACAATCAAAAGCCGTAAATATGACCGGCGCAGAGGCCTTGATGGAATGTCTGGTGCAGGAAGGTGTGGAACTTATGTATGGTTACCCCGGTGGTGCCATCATGCCCGTTTACGATGCACTTTATTCCTACTCTGATCGCCTTAAGCATGTACTTGTCAGACACGAGCAAGGCGCCATACATGCGGCCCAGGGCTATGCAAGAGTAAGTGGCAAAGTCGGTCTTTGTCTGGTAACTTCCGGGCCGGCCGCAACCAATGCCGTTACCGGAATTGCAGATGCCATGATTGACTCTACTCCCGTAGTGATCATCTCAGGACAGGTGGCCTCCAGTCTGCTTGGTACGGATGCATTTCAGGAGACTGACGTGATTGGTATTACACAGCCCGTAACCAAGTGGAATTATCAGATCACTCGCGCTGAAGATATTCCCTGGGCCATGGCAAAAGCTTTTTATGTTGCCCGCAGCGGACGACCCGGTCCCGTACTGATTGATATTACCAAAGATGCCCAGTTTGGCAGATTTGATTTTCGCTATCAGAAAATGCAGTCTATCAGAAGTTATCAGCCTGTACCTCAACCCGATTTAACAAAAATCAATGAAGCCAGCCACCTCATTAACCTTGCAAAAAAACCTTTTGCACTGGTGGGCCAGGGCGTGGTACTTGCCAATGCAGAAAAGGAATTGATGGAATTTCTTGAAAAAACAGGTATTCCAGCTGCATGGACCATACTGGGATTATCAGCAATGCCCACCGATCACCCTTTGAATGTGGGAATGCTAGGAATGCATGGCAATTATGGACCCAACATTAAAACCAATCAGGCAGACCTTATCATTGGTATTGGGATGCGCTTCGACGACAGGGTAACAGGAAATCCACAGCTATATGCAACCAATGCCAGGGTTATCCATCTGGAAATTGACCCGGCAGAGATCAACAAGATCATCCATGCTGATGTGCCGGTGCTGGGAACCGTGAAAGAAACCCTTCCCCTGCTTACCCAGAAGGTAAACAAAAATGAGCATACCCAATGGCTCGAAGAGTTCAATGCCTGCTATAGGATAGAGCACGATCGGGTAATTGGAAGAGAACTCTCCCCTGAAAAACCCGAACTCACCATGGGTGAAGTGGTAAAGCGTGTTTCCGATGCTTTTGATGATGATGCTATCATGGTTACCGACGTGGGACAGCACCAGATGGTAGCAACCCGATACTTTAAGTTCAGGCAATCGCGTAGCGTTGTGACTTCGGGCGGATTGGGCACCATGGGTTTTGGATTGCCTGCTGCTATCGGTGCAAAAATGGGTGCCCCCGACCGGCATGTTTGTCTTTTTGTTGGTGACGGAGGCTTCCAGATGACCATACAGGAGTTGGGTACCATCTTCCAGGAAAAAGTACCCGTAAAGATCATCTTGCTTAACAATAATTTTTTGGGTATGGTAAGGCAATGGCAGGAATTGTTTTTTGACTTTCGCTATGCTCAAACTGAATTGATTAATCCTGATTTTCAAACCATAGCGAAAGGATATTTCATCCCTTCCATCAAAGTTACTGAGCGTGAAAACCTTGATGAAGCCATCAAAACCATGGCCGAATCCGAAGGGCCGTTCCTGCTGGAAGTGGTAGTAGAGAAGGAAGGCAACGTATTTCCCATGGTGCCGTCAGGGATGTCGGTGGATGATATCCGTCTTGAGTAGAAGGTCATTTTAATGAAACGTAATCAATTACTTAATAATACATTTTATGAAGGAAGAATTCACCCTAACTGTATATTCTGAAAACGTTGTAGGTTTACTCAACCAGGTTACTACAGTTTTTACCCGCAGACATATCAATATTGAAAGCATTATCGCTTCAGCTTCTGCTATCAAAGGAATTCACAAAATTACCATCGTTATTTTTACCACTAGTGAGCAGGTTGAAAAGCTCGTAGGGCAGATAGAAAAACGAATTGATGTGCTCAAAGCCTATTATTTCAGAACCCATGAAATCGTTTACCAGGAAATTGCACTTTATAAAGTTCCCACAAAATCGCTACTCGAAGGAAATGAAGTGGAACAACTGGTTAGAAAAAACGGTGCCCGCATTCTTGAACTGACTGAAGAATATGTAGTAATTCAAAAATCCGGACATAAGGAAGAGACACAGGATTTGTATGAAAAACTCCAGCCTTACGGGTTGACTCAGTTTACCCGCTCGGGGAGGGTAGCTGTGAACAGACTGAAAAAAGAACCCCTGAACATCTGGCTCAAAACTCTTGAAGAAGACCAACTGAAAGTGCAGGCATAAAAACAATGTTATAAAAAATAATCTACGGAAGGCTAACAGAAAAAAATCACAAAGTGATTTTAAAAACTGCGTCTCTGCGCCTTTGCGAGCAAAAAAAACAACAAGAAACATTCAAAACTTAAGATAGAATTCAACAAACATCAATTTTAAAAAGAAAACCATGGCAAAAATCAATTTCGGCGGAGTAGAAGAAAATGTAGTAACACGCGAAGAGTTTCCCCTGTCAAAAGCACAGGAAGTAATGAAAAACGAAACCATAGCTGTTATCGGCTACGGCGTTCAAGGCCCCGGCCAGGCACTAAACCTGAAAGACAATGGATTCAATGTAATCATTGGGCAGCGGCAGAATTCCAAATCATGGGACAAAGCGGTAGCCGATGGCTGGGTGCCCGGTGAAACACTGTTTCCCATTGAAGAAGCCCTGGAAAAGGGAACCGTAATACAATACCTGTTGTCTGATGCCGGGCAGATTGCATTATGGCCTGTGGTGAAAAAAAACCTGAAGCCCGGAAAAGTGCTTTATTTCTCCCACGGTTTCGGTATTACCTATAAGGAACAAACAGGCATTATTCCCCCACCTGATGTAGATGTGGTTCTGATTGCCCCCAAGGGTTCGGGCACCAGCCTGCGACGTATGTTTTTGGAAGGCAGGGGACTGAATTCCAGCTACGCTATTTTCCAGGATGCCACAGGAAAAGCCTGGGAACGCGTTGTTGCACTGGGCATCGGCGTAGGAAGCGGTTACCTGTTTGAAACCACTTTCCGAAAAGAAGTATACAGCGATCTTACCGGTGAGCGCGGAACGCTGATGGGTGCCATACAAGGCTTATTTGCAGCACAGTATGAAGTATTGCGTGCCAATGGCCACTCTCCTTCTGAGGCTTTCAATGAAACAGTGGAAGAACTTACCCAGAGCCTTATGCCATTGGTTGCTGAAAACGGTATGGACTGGATGTATGCCAATTGCTCCACTACTGCCCAGAGAGGTGCTTTGGATTGGTGGAAAAGATTTCGCGATGCCACACTGCCCGTTTTCAGCGAATTATACCAGGAAGTAGCCAAAGGCAATGAATCACAACGTTCCATTGATTCCAACAGCCAACCTGACTACCGTGTAAAACTCGAAGAGGAACTCAAAGAATTGCGTGAGTCAGAGTTATGGCGTGCAGGCGCAGCCGTAAGGAAACTCAGACCCGAGAATCAGGAATGAACTGATACTTGCTTATCCTTCGGGATGCTGGAAGGTTGTTAACCTGGCATCGTCCGCAAGTGATGTTTTAAATAGTATAGCCAGGCCAGAAACAAAATAAAATCAGAAAGCGATTTTCAAAAACTGCGTTTTTGAGTCCCTGCGAGACAAAATCTTTGCGAGAAATTAAAAATTTGTGAGAAAAATTAAAGCGAAACCAAATCCAAATCCAAAAACCCACACTATGAGCAATAGAATAATGATTTTTGATACTACCCTGCGCGACGGAGAACAGGTTCCTGGTTGCCAGTTGAATACCATTGAAAAAATTGAAGTGGCCCGGCAACTGGAAAAGCTAGGTGTAGATATCATTGAAGCCGGCTTTCCCATCTCAAGCCCCGGTGATTTTCAATCGGTAGTGGAAATTTCCAAATCCGTTGAGCTTCCGGTTATATGCGCTCTTACACGTGCCGTGAAGAAGGACATCGAAGTAGCCGCTGACGCCTTGAAGTATGCCAAACGAAAACGCATTCACACGGGAATTGGAACATCAGATTTTCATATCAAATATAAATTTAAATCGAACCAGAAAGATATCATTCAGAGAGCTATTGAATGTGTGAAATACGCAAAGAAATTTGTGGATGATGTGGAGTTTTATGCAGAAGATGCCGGCCGTACCGACAATGAATATCTCGCACGCGTAATTGAAGCAGTTATCAAAGCCGGAGCAACGGTAGTAAATATTCCTGATACCACCGGGTATTGCCTTCCCAGGGAATACGGCGAAAAAATTGCTTATCTGGTGAATAATGTTCCCAATATTGACAAAGCCATTATTTCCACCCATTGTCATAATGACCTGGGCATGGCAACGGCCAATACCCTTTCGGGTGTTATAAATGGGGCGCGCCAGGTAGAAGTGACGGTAAACGGCATTGGTGAAAGAGCCGGAAATACTTCACTGGAAGAAGTGGTGATGGCTATCCGTAGCCACAACGACCTGGATTATGAAACCGGTATCGATAGCCGGCAAATCATGAAATCGAGTAAACTGGTTTCTACTTTGATGCGTATGCCTGTGCAACCCAACAAGGCCATTGTGGGTCGTAATGCCTTTGCCCATTCTTCAGGAATCCACCAGGATGGTGTGCTGAAGAACCGGCTCAATTATGAAATCATCGACCCGGTTGAAGTGGGGGTGAAGGAATCATCTATCATGCTCACTGCCAGAAGCGGACGGGCTGCCCTTAAGCACAGGCTGCAATTGCTGGGCTATTCATTTGAGACTCAGGAGCTGGATGAAGTATATGAACGCTTCCTGGAAATGGCCGATAAAAAGGGTGACATAAGCGAAGAAGACCTGGAAGCATTGGCCGGGACCGGAAAGGAGAAGGGTAAACGACCCATTGAGTTGGTATCTCTGCAGGTGGTCTGCGGAAAATCTACCATTCCTACGGCAACGGTGCAAATCAGCTTTAATGGCGATATCTATACCGAAACTGCTTCAGGAAACGGACCCATCAATGCTGCTTTCACTGCTGTAAAGAACCTTGTGAAACGTCGTGTCAGGCTTGAGGAGTTTCTCATTCAAGCCATAACCAGGGGCAGTGATGACCTGGGTAAAGTGCATGTGCAGATTGATCACAAGGGTCAGATATACTACGGCTTTTCTGCAAACACCGATATCGTTACCGCTTCAGTGGAAGCTTTTATTGATGCCATTGGAAAAATTTCGTAAAATGCCTGGACGCTGAGCCTGTCGAAGCGAGAGTTATTCTGACATATTCATGTCGTTTCGACAGGCTCAACGACCACTACGCTAAGATGATATAACCTCAGGTATCTATTGCCGGATAGCAAATCATCCGGATTGTCGGGGCTTTAGCCCCATAAACAAATTAAAATTAAAACAATTATAATAACATCTGAATGAATACTAATTTAGAACCCAAAACCATCATCGACAAGATCTGGGATAAACATGTGGTGAAGGCTATAGATGAGGAAACAGCTGTGTTTTACATCGACCGCCACTTTATCCATGAGGTTACCAGTCCACAGGCCTTTACCGGTCTGAAGAACAGGGGCCTGAAAGTTGCAAGGCCTCATAAAACCGTAGCCACAGCTGATCACAACATTCCCACTCAGGATCAGCACCTGACGATTCATGACGAACTGAGCCGGCTGCAGGTTAATACCCTTACCAGGAATTGTGCGGAGAACGGGATTGAACTGTACGGGCTCAATCATCCTTACAATGGTATTGTCCACGTGATAGGTCCTGAACTGGGGATCACCCAGCCGGGCATGACCATTGTGTGCGGCGACAGTCACACATCTACCCACGGAGCCTTTGGCACAATTGCCTTTGGCATTGGCACCAGTGAAGTGGAAATGGTTCTGGCCAGCCAGTGTCTGATCCTTGCCAAACCCAAAAAGATGCGTATCAATGTGGAAGGTAAGCTGGGAAAAGGATTGAAGTCAAAAGATATCATTCTGTATATTATCTCAAAAATTTCGGCCAGCGGAGCCACAGGATATTTTGTGGAATTTGCAGGCTCGGCTATCAGGGATTTATCTATGGAAGCGCGAATGACCATTTGCAATATGAGCATTGAAATGGGTGCCAGGGGTGGTCTTATTGCTCCCGATCAAACCACTTACGATTACATCAAAGGCCGCGAAATGGCGCCCAAAGGCGAAGACTGGGAGAAAGCCCTGGCTTACTGGAAATCTTTGCCCAGCGATACTGATGCAGTTTTTGACAAGGAACTGCACTTTGATGCCAGTGACATCGAGCCCATGATAACCTATGGTACCAATCCGGGGATGGGACTGGGAATAAGCCACAAAATACCTGCCCTGGACGAAGTAGAGCCCCAATCCCACACATCTTTTATGAAATCGCTCGAATACATGGGTTATGCTCCCGGCGAAGCCATGCTTGGCAAAGCAGTAGATTTTGTTTTTGTGGGAAGCTGCACCAATGGCCGTATTGAAGACCTGCGAGCTTTTGCCGGTTTTGTAAAAGGAAGAAAAAAAGCCGAAAATATTACAGCATGGATTGTTCCGGGCAGTAAGCAGGTGGAAAGCCAGGCGAAAGAAGAGGGCCTGGATGCCATACTAAGGGAAGCCGGTTTTGAACTGCGTCAACCTGGCTGCTCGGCTTGTCTGGCCATGAATGAAGACAAAATACCTAAAGGGAAATATGCTGTTTCCACTTCCA
>RECE01000380.1 GCA_007694165.1 Bacteroidota bacterium | reverse complement strand
CTTGAGCAAACCATCATAGAAGGAGAATGTGCGTTTGATTTCATCATCATTCGTGAATGGTCAGCAACCGACTTATGTGGCAATACCATTACCCACACCCAGCATATTACCGTGGTCGACACCGGTTCACCCGTCTGGGCTCAGGAAATGCCCTCCGATATTACCGTAGAATGCCATGAAATCCCCGAAGCACCAACGGGTATTGTTGCCATTGACAATTGTGACACCGACGTGGTGGTGAGCTTCAACGAGGAAGTAACCCCGGGAGTTTGCGACAACGTATACATCCTCACACGTACCTGGACCGCCACCGACAACTGTGGCAACCATACGGTCCACACCCAGACCATCACTGTTGAAGACAACACAGCACCCGTAATTGTCTGCACCGGAAATATTTTAGCTCAGGCAGATGAAGGTGAAGACTTTGCAACAATTGAAATTTCCATACCTGAAGTAACAGAACTTTGCGGCAGTTTTACCCTGACGAACGACTTTACCGGTACCGGTGATGCCAGCGGACTATACCCGATGGGAATCACTACAGTGACCTGGACTGCCGAAGATGCCTGTGGCAATGCAAGCACATGCAGTTTCACAGTGACCGTTCTGGACG
Organism: Bacteroidota bacterium; assembly: GCA_007694165.1. GTDB lineage: Bacteria > Bacteroidota > Bacteroidia > Bacteroidales > UBA7960 > SKVR01. Next base: position 7,685 of record RECE01000380.1, on the reverse strand, counting down.
CCGAAGACCCGGTAATCATTTGTCCTCCGACAGTTATAGTAAACTGCACGGATGAAGTACCTGCACCCTTTGCCTCTTATGAAGCATTTATTGTTGCCGGTGGCGAAGCCTGGGACAATGGAGAGATTGATGAGAATAGCTTTGTACTGATTAGCGAGATCAGCGACCAGGGAAGCTGCCCGGAGATTATCACAAGAACTTATCAGATCGCCGACGACGAAGGTAATACCTCTGTTTGCTCCCACATGATCATCATTCATGATGAACAGGCACCGGTTTTCACCATCATCCCCGAAGATCTTACCCTGGAATGCGACGGAGAAGGCAATACCGATGATATTATCAACTGGCTGAACAGCGCAGCCGCCAGCGATAATTGCGGCGATGTAACCATCACCCATAATTACACTGGTCTGGAAGCGGGTTGTGGTGCCACCGGTGCAGTCACCGTTATGTGGACGGCAGAAGATTTATGTGGGAATACAGAAACTGTTTCTGCAACCATTATCATTGCAGACACTACTCCACCAACTTTCACTGTAATTCCTGAAAACACAACTGCAGAATGTGATGGTGAAGGAAACCCAACAGCGTTTGAATCCTGGTTAAGCAACGTGGAAGCAACGGATGTTTGCAGCGATGTTACCATTGTTCATTCAATTCAACAAACAGATGAGTTATGCGGTACGACATCAAGCAGGGAAGTTATATGGACGGCAACTGATGCATGCGGCAACCAGTCTTCCACATCGGCAGTATTTACCATCGTTGATACTACACCTCCCTCTTTTGATTGTCCCGACAACATAACCGCAAATGTGGTACCCGGTGAAATTTATGCAGAAATCAGCATAGAAATACCGGAAGTATTTGAACTATGCGGTAGTTTTACCTTAGTCAATGACTTTACAGGCACAGAAGATGCCAGCGGACAATACCCGCTGGGAGTAACAACTGTTACTTATACCGCCATCGATGAATGTGGAAATGAGACCATTTGCAGTTTCACAATAACTGTGGTGGATGAAGAATCCCCGGAAATCACCTGCCCTGAGGCAATCTATGTTGAATGCATTGACGAAGTACCGGCACCCTATGCAAGCTATGAAGAGTTTGTACAAGCCGGAGGTATGGCCACAGACAACAACGAAATCGATGAAAGCAGCTTCATGCTTGTAAGCGAAATCAGTGACAACCTCTCATGCCCCGAAACAATCACAAGAGTTTACCGGATTGCTGATATGGATGGCAATACTGCAACATGCTCCCATTTTATAATTGTTCACGACGAGCAGCCCCCCGTATTTTCAGTAATCCCTGAGGACCTGACTGTTGAGTGCAACGGTGACGGCAATACAGAAGAACTTAACCAATGGTTGGCTAACATTGCTGCAGAAGACAATTGCAGTGCAGTAAACATCACCCATGACTTCACCTCCATGAGCAATGAGTGTGGTGCCACCGGCAGTGCCACCGTAACCTGGACGGCAACCGATGCCTGTGGCAATATTTCCGAAACCACAGCTACATTTGCCATCATTGATACCACGCCTCCGGTATTTGCCTGTATAGAATCGCAGGAAGCATTCATTCTTGCATCAGAGCAATATTTCACTGTGCAGGGGAATGAATATGACCCCACCGATATATTGGACGCTTGTGGCAATTACACCGCAATTCACAACCTGGAACACTCCACTGACACTACGCTCGAAGGATTTAACTTCCTGCCCGGCACAACCGAAGTAGTCTGGACTATTACCGACGAATGCGGCAACGCGGCAACCTGCAGTTTTACGGTTACCGTATACACGCTGGGGCTTGAACTCACGAAAACTGCCGGTCAGCAAACCTACAGCAATGCAGGAGAGCAGATTGATTATACCATTGTAGTGGCAAACACTGGCACCGGAACATTGACCGGTATTGAAGTCAATGATCCCCTGACCGGTTTGCTTACAACCATTGATACGCTCATTGCCGGTGAAGCTGTAACATTTTATGAGAACTATACAATTAAAGCTGCTGACCTGAGTGCAGGTTCGGTTATAAATACGGCCACGGCCATCACAGAGCACCCGCAAACAGGAGTTATAAGCGAAAGCGATCAGGCTACCATATACTATGAAGCAGACGTTAGCCCGATTACCATTACAGTGGTTACAGCGGATGTTCTTTGTTTCGGAGAAAACACAGGTTCAGCCGAAGTTTTTGTAAGCGGAGGGGTACCGCCCTACACCATTGCATGGAACACCAATCCTGTTCAACATGGTCAGGTTGCAGAAAATCTATCTGCCGGCACCTATAAGGTAACAGTAGAAGATGCAGAGAATAATACTGCATCAGCAACTTTTACCATTCATCAGACTGATGAACCTGTTGCAATCTCTTCACAAACCGGTCACGTTTACTGCCACGGAGGAAACGATGGATTTATAGCCCTTGAAGTTTCCGGCGGAACATCTCCCTACAGCTTCAATTGGAGCAACGGAAGCGACAGTCAAAATCTGACAGGTTTAACCTCCGGAACTTATACCCTAACCCTTGAAGACAACAATGGATGCATACTGGAAGAGACCTTCGTAATTACCGGACCAGACCCACTTTCAATCGACAACATTGAAATTACAGGTGTCTATTACAAACACGAAGCGGCTGGCAGCATAAGCTTTGATGTATTCGGCGGAACGCCTCCCTATACATACAACTGGAGCATTGGCTATGCAACTGCCGGATTGAGCAATATTCCAGGTGGAGACTATTATATTGAAATCGTTGACTCCAATGGTTGCACACTGGACTACAACTTCTTTGTACCCTGGGAGACGGAAGCAGAAGATATAGCTATCCCGCAAGGATTCAGTCCCAATGATGACGGCTTCAATGACTTATGGGTTATTGGAGGTTTGGAAGCTTTCCCTCAAACCAAGGTGCAGATTTTCAATCGTTATGGAACGCTTGTATTTGAAGCTGAGCCTTATAACAATGACTGGGACGGTATCCCCAACCGGGGAAGTTTCACCGGATCTGACGGAAAACTTCCTTCCGGAACCTACTATTACATTATCACCCAGGAACCCGGAAAGAAACCACTTTCAGGCTGGTTGTATATTGCACGTTAATTTAACACACAATTTGCTTACAAGAAACATTAAAAAAATAACCCTATGAAAAGATTCATCCTAATTGTCATTCTTGGATTGATGTATTCATCCACCATAGCGCAACAAATCCCCATGTATGGGCAATACATTTTTAACAGTTCAGTAATCAATCCTGCCCAGGCAGGTGCCAGGGGAGAGAATCAGGCAGGCATACTGGGAAGATACCAGTGGGTTGGCATCGATGGGGCTCCCAGCACTCATACAGCATTTGCCAACCTGAGTCTTCCTCATAACCTGGGAATAGCAGTGGGTATTTATCAGGACAATGTGGGTCCTGTAAAAGACCTCACCTTCCAGACCGACATTGCTTACAGCGCAAGGTTGGCAGAAGAATGGTTTCTGTCAGCTGGCTTGAGGATGGTAACCAGCAGCATGAGCATTGATCTGACCAACCTCGAGAATATTATTGACTCCGGCGATCCGATGTTTAACAGGGATTTATCATCCGGCTTTCGGTTTAACATTGGCACTGGCCTACTGGCATTTACCAACAGGCACTTTTTTGGCATCTCCATGCCCAGGATGCTAAACCTGGTAAACAAGGACAGCCATTCCGTTTCGCACCATCTGTTTATTTACGGAGGTTCAACCTTTGATATAACACGCGAGATTACTATCAGCCCCAGCGCACTGTTCAAAAACAGCGAACTTGCACCTGCACAAATCGACATTAACGCTATCGCAGGCTATGACAACATGATCGACTTCGGCCCCATGATTCGCTCCAATATGGCCAAAGGATGGGTTGATGCCATTGGCTTTCTGGCCGGATACCATCTTAACGAAAACTGGTATTTTGGATATATGTATGAATACCCGACCAACAATATGCGTGTTGCTACCCGTCAAACCCATGAAATTTCCCTGCGGTATCAATGGGAAAGTGCCAAACACGGCAGATATCGCAGACCTTCTTTTTTCCTCAATGACCGAAGAGCAAGAAGATAACCAAAAGACAGAAGAGCAATCCATAAGATCAAGAGAGAATTTGCCGTATATTTGACTGTTGACACAAACGGAAAGCATGCAGCAAATAACGACTATTACCATAAACCATATTCGTTACCCGCTTGCGGAACTTCAGCAGCTTTGCAAGGAAAAGCAAAGTGGAGAAACGGCACAGTGGGAAAAAGATATTTTCGCATTCATCAGCATTTGGCTTGATGAAAACGAAACCCTGCAAGTTTATACTTCAGGCTCTACCGGCAAGCCCAAAAAGATCAAGTTAAGAAAGTCCTGGATGAAATATTCAGCCGGGCAAACCTGCAACTTTTTCGGGCTTAACCAGAACAGTTCTGCCCTGCTGTGCCTGCCTGCGTCCTACATTGCAGGCAAGATGATGATCGTAAGGGCTTTTGTATCGGGCCTCAACTTAATCACCTGCCCGCCTGAAGGAAACCCGTTTCATCATCTTACCGAAATAGTTGACTTTGCAGCCGTCACCCCTTTTCAACTGCATCAATCTCTTGCTACACTTGCAAACAGCCCGGCGGTAAAGACACTGATTGTGGGAGGTGGCGAGATCTCCCCTGCCCTTTCAACGCAAGCCAGGCAGCTGGACATAAATATCTATGCCACCTACGGCATGACAGAAACCAGCAGCCATATTGCATTAAAGAGGGTCAATGGTCAAAATCCGGAGCGTTTCTTCAGGGTAATCGGAGACACACAAATCAAAAGGGATGAACGGAATTGCCTGACCATCTGCAACCCCCATCTTTTTGAGGGCTGGCTGGTTACCAATGATATTGTAAGCATAGAAGATGACAGACACTTCAGATGGCTGGGCAGGTATGACAACATCATCAACAGTGGAGGATTAAAAATCAGCCCTGAAGAGATCGAGCAAGTGATTTCGCATCTGAGGGAAGACAAAATGATTGTCACTTCCAAACCACACCCCAAATTGGGACAAGCTCTTGTGCTCGTATTGGAAAACAGAGCGCTCACCCACCAGGAAAAAGGTTTACTTGAGAAGGAAATGAAGAATATTTTGCCGGTGTATCATTTGCCCAAAGAGATATTAGCCCTGGAACACTTTCCTCTTACTGCAACAGGAAAGCCTGACCGAATGAAAATTGCATCGCTTGTGGCTAAAAAAAACGCTGAGAGTTGATGATATAGAAAACTGCGCTGTTACTCTTTTTTCAATTGCTGCACAACATCTTTCAGTAGTGATGCGGCATCGGGAAACTGCAAAGAAGCTTTGCTATGCACATGCGGGTAAAGCGTCTGCATAGGGGTAGATGAAACAAGGGCCCTTGCAGCCGTAACTCCAAATCTATGTTTGATCTTCTCATAAGGAATCTCATCAAGGCTTGTTTGAAGCAATCCGGCAAGAATTTCACAAAATTCTCTATGGGTGACGGTTGGGCCGGCGAAGATATTCAGGTTTTTCCCTATTTCTCCGAACCTGGCCAATGCATCAATCATAGCAGCACAATCATTAATATGAATGAGAGACATAAGCTGTTTACCATTGCCATAGCAGGGTACCTTTCCGGTTTTAAGGTAGTGATTCCAGAAGAATTTCAAGAACCATGAATCAGGACCTACAATCCAGCCAGGCCGTGCAAATCTCACATCCAGCTTTCCGTATTGCTGCGCTTCCAGCCAGGGGTTTTCATTGCGGATGTAATGATTGGCAAAGTGATAGGGACTTAATGGGCTATCCTCCAGAGCAGGGTGATCTATGTCAAGCTTTCCGTAAATAGATGAGCCGGAAACATAAACCATTACCGGTTTATGGGTCAAGCCAGCAAGTGTGTTCATAAGCTTGCGGTTGGCCCGGCTTCCTCCGTTAATCCTGAACAAGCGTTCAATGTAAGTGTTGGGTACAGGACGGGCAAGATGAAAAATAACTTCCGGTGTATAACGCTCAAACCATTCTTTGTTGATATCGCCCAGGCTTCCAAAAAACACATTGTATTTCTTTAGATAGCCGGCAGGCGCTTTTTGATGGAGGAGTATATAAATCTGATTCTCCGGATCACGGGAAAGATGGTCAACCAGGGCACTGCCTATATAGCCAGTACCTCCCAGTATCCATACATTTCGTTTATTTTGCACCATTCATTTTCAGCTAAAAACTCCTGAAACCAACCAATAGTCACCAGGGCTAGAAATACAACTATTTATCTTCTCCAATAAGCAAATCTTATACTTTGCTGAATTGCGTTTGGGTCTCCAAAGATATTTAAAATCCGCCCAATTAAGGGATATTAATAAAAACAGACCTCATTTAAATTCCTTAAAAAAGCATTAAAAAACAAACCAACATGAGAATATGATTAAATTTTCTTTACTTTTGTATCGCTCACGACATTATCTCTTGTGACTTTATTCATTCCAAATAATACCAAACTTATGGAAAACAAATTTTATTCATTGTCAGCCACATCTCTGCAGGGCAAGGAAATCAGCATGGACTCATTGAAAGGCAAAACAGTTCTGATAGTAAATACCGCCAGCAAATGTGGCCTTACACCTCAGTTTGAAGGACTTGAAGCGCTAAATCAGAAATATAAAGACAAAGGATTGGTAATCCTTGGATTTCCGTGCAATCAATTTGCCAACCAGGAGCCCGGCGATGAGAAATCTATTTCCGAAGGGTGTGTTCTCAACTATGGAGTGACCTTTCAGATGTTTTCAAAGGTAGATGTAAATGGAGACAGTGCCCATCCTCTTTTCAAATACCTCAAAAAGGAACTTCCGGGTTGGCTGGGAGGAAAAGTAAAATGGAACTTTACCAAGTTTCTTGTAGATGCAAGCGGAAAGCCGGTAAAAAGATTTGCCCCCACCACCAAGCCCGAAGAAATAGAGAAATACCTGCAAAAACTATTGAATTAATTATTTTCGGCTCAGAAGACCAGAAGTTGAACCTCATAATCAGGCATTGCAATACTTAAAAATGCATATATTTGCAGCATGATAAACCGATTAAAAAACAAATGGAAAATCACCAGCAACTGGCAATTCCTGGTGATTCTGTTTATTTTCTCCATTACCGGCAGCTCCACCCTGATTGCCCGCAGATATATTTTTGAATGGATGGGCATATCTGCAGAAACCAATTTGTGGGTAACAATCCCACTGTACCTTTTGATTATTTTCCCGGTTTATCAATTGCTGTTTCTGTTTTTCGGGGCCATTTTTGGCCAGTTTCGCTTTGTATGGGAATTTGAAAAGAAAATGTTGTCGCGCTTTAATTGCAGGAGATAATCTGCAATCTTGCCCTATAGTAATTATGGGGCTAAAGCCCCTTGTTCTCATTGACTCTCTTACCGTCAGTTAAAACTGACGGCAATAGATAGGAGCAATACACGAAAAACACACAAACCATTATCAGATGTCATACGAACAGTTAAAGCTCAGCAACCAGATTTGTTTCCCTGTATATGCAGCTTCCAGGCTGATTACCCGGGAGTATCAACCCTACCTTGATGAGTTGGGCATTACCTATCCCCAATACCTGGTGCTGATGGTGTTATGGGAGAAAGATAACCAAACGGTCAATGATAT